>DASRDP010000064.1 GCA_035652535.1 Chloroflexota bacterium | reverse complement strand
CGACAGGGGCCGGTGCTGGAGCTTCTGGAAGAGATACATCACGTGCCGCTCGGCCTCGGCGCGGGCCGCCTGCTCCGTCTCCGCGACGTAAATCGGCACCATCCAGCCCAACAGCTCGGGCCCGGCCTCGTAGCCCCAGCGCTGCGCCGCCGCCCGATACTCCTCGAAGAGCTGCTTCACCACGGCCGCGACTTCGTACACGCGAATGAATGGATAGCGATTCTGCGAGGCCCACTCGATCGTTTCGACGCTCCCCGTGGAAGGAACAAAGATGCGCGGGTGCGGCTTCTGGATGGGGCGCGGCCAGACGTTCACGTACCGAAGCTGGTAGTACTTCCCGTCATAGGTGAAGGGGCCGGGCTCGGTCCAGGCGCGCAGGATCAGATCGCAGGCCTCGAGGAACCGGTCGCGCGAGTCGACCGGGTTCACGCCGAAAGCGAAGTACTCCGCGCCGATGCCCCGGACGAAGCCCGAGATGATGCGGCCGCCGGTGATGACGTCCAGCATCGCCACCTCCTCCGCCACGCGGAGGGGATGGTCGCGCAGGGGGATCGCATTGCCGAGGATGGCGATGGTGATGCGTTTCGTGCGCCGAGCCAGGGTCGCCGCGATGATGTTGGGCGCGGGCATCTGGCCGTAGGCCGTCTGGTGGTGCTCGTTGACGCACACGCCGTCGAAGCCCAGCTCCTCCGCGTACTCCAGCTCGTCGAGGTAGCGGTTGTACAGCTCGTGCCCTTTGACGGGGTCGTAGTTGGCGTTGCTGTAGGTGACCCACGCCGACGGGTTGTGCCGCTCGAAATCGTCGGGGAGGTATGGCCACGGCATCAGATGGAAGAGATGAAATTCCATAGTGGCGCCTCCTATGCTCCCTCAGTCATGAAGTCGACGAGCGCGCGCAGGAGCTCGTCCGGCCGCTCGCGGTGGGGGACATGGCCGCAGCGATCGATGGGGACGAGACGCGCGTGGGGGATCCCGTCCAGCCAGAGCCTGGCATTCTCGATGGGGATGAGCCGGTCTTCCCGCCCCCAGATGAGGAGCGTCGGGGCTTTGACCCGCCGCAGCCGCCGCTGCAGTCGCGGGTTGTAGAGGTACGGGTTCCAGGCGACGCGCGCCACCGTTGTCAGGTTCTTGATCCGCTGCAGCACAGCATCGCTCGTCGGGGCGGGCGGAATCTGCTGCTCGGCCAGCGCCTGGTCGAAGAAGAGGATGCGCGTCTGCTCCTCCTCGGTCATGGAGAAGATGTCCGGGAGGAACATGCCCGGGACCTTGAGGCCGGCCGGGTCGATGAGGGCCAGGCGCTCCACGACCTCCGGGTGGGCGACCGCGATCTCGGCGGCGAGCCACCCGCCGAGCGAGCTGCCGGCGATCCGGACGCGGGGGATGCCCAGCAGCTCGAGCAAATCCAGGTAGTGATAGACCAGATCGTCCATCGTCTCGAGCCAGTCCGGCCGCTCGGACTCGCCGAACCCAGGGTGGTCCGGTACGATCAGGCGAAAGCGTTGCGAGAGCGATTCCTGGTAGGGACTCCACACGCCCGAGCCGCCTGCGCCGTGCAGGAGGAGCAGCGGGTCGCCGCTCCCCCGCTGGCGGAGGTGCGTGCGCACGCCAGCGACGTCGAGGAATTCGGATGGCGGAGCCTGGACCATGCGCACACCTCGCGAGCCGCCCCTGCTCCGGGCGCGCTCAGCAGCGGCCGGCGACCCGTGCGGTCGAACGTAGGAGAGGGTCTGGCGGAACGAAGGCGGAGCCGAGCCGTGCCGACGCTGCACCCGGATGATAGGTGGCCCGTCTTCAGCGCGTCAATGCGCAAGCGCGCGAGTCAACGATCGGAACAGCCGCGTGCTCGCCAGCACGCGCGCCGATCGGGGTTTCGGGCGGTCCGTCTGATCCAAAATCATGGAGATAACAGATAAACGCTGATGCATTGAGCTGAACGTGAAAAACGAGGTGACCAGCAAGATCATTCGCCCCGTCAGAGGCGGCCAGATCACGATTCCGGCCGAATTCCGCGAGAAGCTCGGCATCACGCCCGAAGACGTGGATAAATGACCCACCTGACAAGAGAGTGACCGGCGCGATGATGCGGAGTCCGGGGCCGCGCACGCCTGGGGGGTGGCTCAGCGGGCCTTCTGCCCCACTTTTCCACCGCTGCGACGCCGGCGGCGGGGCTGGCGAGGGGATCGCCTACGGACGGTGGACCATCACGCGGGACGCCAGCGGCGGAAGGCCCTGAATTTTCGTGATCGCCGACATTTTCCCCCAACCACATTGGCCGCGGGATCTATCGCTCTCGGCGCCTGCCCGCAAATGGGATTGATGCACCGCCGGTAGATGTGGCAAGCGCGCCTACGTCATCCGCTTAAGCCCCCTCGAAGAGGACTTCGCGAGGCGGACACACCGGGGAGCCGACTTGCGGCCGGGCCTCAGACCCTCGGGAGCCGACACCGAGCTTCTTTGCCAGGGACACGGCATGCAGACTCGTAGATCGGGAAGCGGAAGACCCATCCGTGAATGCGGAATACGGTTGTAGGACGGGGCGGTGGCGGGCCCAAAACTTCAGTGGCGGAGGCGCAGGTCGTCGTTGTTCGTTTTGCGCTCATCCCCGGACCTCAGCGAGCTGGGACAATAAATGTTCAACCCGAGAGCGGATTTCATCGCGAATCACGCGCACCTTTTCTATCGGCTGGCCAGCAGGATCGTCCAGGTCCCAGTCTTCGTACTTCTTCCCGGGGTACACCGGGCAGGCATCTCCGCAGCCCATGGTGATCACCACATCAGCTTCTCGGACCACTTCATCGGCGATCGGCTTAGGGTATTCCTGGGACAGGTCGATCTCCACCTCTTGCATGGCCTGAACGACAATGGGGTTGATCTCATTGGCAGGAACGGAGCCTGCCGAGCGCACCTCCACCCTGCCCTGGCTCAGCTGACGAGTAAAGGCAGCCGCCATTTGCGAGCGGCCAGCGTTGTGGACACAGACGTAGAGAACCACCGGATGGTCTTTCGCCATCTTCGCCTCCAATCGACCCGCAGCGACCAATCATCCCTTCGCGTGGCGGCCCTCCAGGGTCACGTCGTCTTCGAAGGCCGGCTTGGCCAACGCGTCGCTCGAGGCTCAGATGATCACGACGCTGGACCTCGTCGGCGAGAGGGAGCGCGATTGCCGCTACCTGAGTTGCGTACGCCGGAAGCCACGATCCTTGGTTGCCCCCGAAGGGGTTGGTTGCGCGACTCTAAAGGAGCGGGCTGTTCGTAGCGACACGTACGCAACCCGTCGGGTGAGGGATCTCTCAGAGTATGCCGAGCGGTGTCCAGAGCCCTCGACGACTAGCCAGACCGCGTCCACAGGTGCGGAGCCGTGCCGACGCTGCACCCGGATGATAGGTGGCTCGTCTTCAGCGCGTCAATGCACAGGGGCGCACAGGCGCGCGAGTCAACGGTCGGAACTGGAGCGGGTTCGGCGTTCCCTTGCCGTACCCAGGCCACCGGACACCGATGTGAGGTCTTAGGAGGACAATCCCATCGATGGGGCACCGCGTCAAGGGCACGCGCGCCCGGAAAATTCCTTGGTCGCCAAGGACAGCACTGCTTGCAGCCTCACCCACCCCGTAGGCGCGCGGCCGCGGCGCTGATGCTGCGCGCGGTCTCCGCCATCTGATCGGCGTCGGGGTAGCGCTGCCGTGGCCAGAAAAAGCCACGCAGCCCGTCGTGAAAGCGTCGCGGGATGATGTGGAGGTGCACGTGGGGCACGCTCTGGCTCACCCGGTGGTTGAGGGCCAGGAACGCGCCGTCGGCGGCCGTCGCCTCCTGAACCGCGCGCGTCAGGAGCTGCGCGGCCCCGAAGAAGGGCTGCAGCAGCTCGGCGGGAAGGTCCGGGAGCAGCTCGACGTGCAGCCGCGGCACCAGGAGGGTATGGCCGAGAAAGAGCGGCCGGTGGTCGAGAAACGCGATGGACACGTCGTCCTCGAAGACGATCGCCGCGTCGATGCGCCCGGCGACGATCGCGCAGAAGGCGCATGGCGATTCCGTCACGTGGCGGCGCTCGTCCCCGCGCGGGCGCGCCGCGCAAAGATCGCGATGGCGTCGTCGAGGCTCATGGGCGGGCGGCCGAGCAGCGCGGCCAGCTTCTCCGTCCGCAGGCCGGCGTTCAACGGCCTCGCCGCGGCCTGATGGAGGTCCGCCGTGGCGACCGCGTCGATGAGGCCGGCATCGAGCCCCAGGCCCGCCGCCAGACGCCGTGCGAAGGTCGCCCGATCCACCCGGTCCTGCCCCACGACGTTCACGATCCCGCGCACGTCGTCCTGGGCGAGCACGATGGTGGCCAGGGCGAGAAAGTCGGCCAGCGTCGGATTGCTCACCTGGTCGCCCGGCACGCGCATCCGCTCGCCCGCCGACAAGCGCTTCCACACCTGCATGCCGAAGTTGAGCGAGTCCGGGTCCCAGCTGAATACGACCGTCGTGCGGGCGATCAGCGCGTCGGGCGCCGCGTCCAGCACCGCCCGCTCGCCCTCGGCCTTGCTCCACGCGTAGACGCCCGCCGGACTGATCGGGTCATCCTCGCCGTAGGGCCCCGCCGCGCCGTCGAAGACGTACTCCGTGGAGTAGAACACGAGCTTCGCCCCGTGCCGCGCCGCGGCCCGCGCAACGGCGGCCGACCCGCGCACGTTGATGGCCGTCGCCTCGTCGGCATGGTCCTCGCAGTAGTCCACCGCGGTGAGCGCCGCGGTGAGAAAGACCAGCGCTGGCCGTTCGCGATCGATGACGTCGTCCACGGCGGCGCCATCGGTCACATCCAGGCGCTGCATCCCTGGGCGCGGGCGCGATCGGTAGGTGCCGACCGCCTCGAAGCCGGCCGTGGGCAAGATGCGCATGAGCGCGGACCCGACCTGGCCCGGCGCGCCGACCACCAGCGCTTTCATGGGATTCTCCACCCGCACGTGAGCGCGCCGACGGTTGACATCGGCGAGATGCGTGCTATTCTCATAGAACAAACGTTCTATAGGAGGCGCCCGTGCAGTGCGTCGCGACCCTGGCGAACGGGAAGCCCTGTTGCCGCGAGGCCCAACCGCATTCGGAACGGTGCCAGTTCCACGACGGCGTCGAGCTCCGCCGCCGCGCCCGTCGATTCTATACGACCCAGCTTTCGGAGGATGAGCAGGAGGCCCTCCTCGTCGCCGCTCAGCTCGAGGGCGTCGACGCCGAGATCGCCATCCTGCGCGTCCTGATCCGCCGCGTGATCAGCGCCGGCGACCTCGACGCCGCGCGCCGCGGCATCGAGACCCTCTGCCGAAGCCTGAAGGCGCGCCACGAGCTGGACGAGCGATCCACGGACCAGCTCGCGGCCTCGCTCGAGCGCGTCCTGGACAACCTCGGCCGCGATCTGGATGTGAAGCTGTGACGCAACAGCGCGATCCGTTGGGCATCCGCAGCCCAGCCACCCCTCGCGTCGCCTGCGCGGTCGATCCCGCTCCGAGCGATGCTCCTCATGCCGCGACCACGCAGCCGGTCGACGTTCTCGCCAACCACGCGCAGCCGGTGGCGGAGGATGAGGCGGTCGATCTCGTGCGTCGATATCAGGCCGGCGATCGCGCCGCTCTGGCCACGCTCCACGAGCGCATGACCCCCATCATGCTGAGCGTGCTTCGGCGCTATCGGAGCGCCGCGCTCCCGCCGAGCCTGACGTATCAGGATCTCGTTCAGCAGACGTGGGTGGCTCTTGCCGAGCTGGCGGAGCGCTGGCGGCCCCAGGGCAGCTTCCTCGCCTACTTCTTCGCGAGCTTCCCGCGCACGCTCCGCCGATTCGTCGCCACCGCCGGCGTGCGCCACACGAGCCGCGTGGCCGAGGTCGTGAGCCTGCCGCACGACGAGCTGCTCGTCGTGGCCGACCGCGCCGCCGTGGGCGAGGCCCCCGCGCCGGACCTCGCCTGGCGCGATACCGTGACCGCGCTCCCCGAGCGGATGCGCCTGATCCTCGCCCTGCATATCGGCGAGGGGTACGACTTCGCCACCATCGCCCTCGCCTTGGGGATCAGTCGCCCCACCACCCATCGCCTCTATCGACGCGCCCTCTCGCTCCTCGGCGAGGACCTCCGCGAGGACCCACCCACCCCCGCACCGGCGTTGAGCCAAGGGCACGACCCGGAATTCGGTTTGGATCGCCTCGTCCGCGCGCTCCACGCCATGGCCGGACCGAAGCGGATCGTCCCGGGGCGACGGAAGGTCGCCACCGTCGCAGGGATCGGGCGGGCGCGGTTCGTCGAGCTGATCGGTCAGCTCGAGGCCGCGGGCGCCATCGTCGGCCGAAGCGGAACGCAGAGCGGCCGCCTCGCCGACGCGACGGCGGACGAAACGTTGGCGCGTCTGGCCGCGCGCGGCTCACGGGTGCGCGGAGACCTCCGACCCCGAGAGAACACTGAGCAGCACCGCCCCGAGGAACACGAAGTACAGCGATCCGCTGGCGAGGAGGTGACCGGCGTGGAGGGAGTCGTACCGGCGGACGAAGAAGAGCAGGATTGCGCCGGAGATCAGAGCCAGGACGCAGCTCAGGGCGGGAAGAAAGTTGGGCGTGCCCGGCACGAGCGACAGCGTCCATTCGGTGAATAGGATGCCGATCGTGACCGGAAACGCCGATTGAAAGACCAGCGCTCCACTCATGTTGCCGAACGCCAGGGTGTCCTTGCGGCGGCGGATCCAGAGCACGCTGTTCAGCTTCTCCGGCAGCTCGGTGGCGATCGGGGTGATGAGCAGACTCAACAAGAGCGGCGCAAGCCCCACCGCCGTCGCCAGCTCCTCCACCTCGTGTACGAAGAGGTGTGCGCCTCCCATGATGAGCGCCAGGGCGATGATCACCTGGACCGCGATGGGCGCGAGACCGGGATTCGCGGCCCAGTCCTGAAAGGGTAGGGCCCAGCTCGGGATATGACCCAGCAGATGGAGGGGGCGCAGCTCCTCCTCGCTTGGCTCGTACGCATGGCTCAGCAGGCGCCGCGTATAGATGGCGTAGAGCGGGATGAGGGACAGGCCGATGGCGATCCGCACGGCCGTAAGCCCAGGCGGAATGAAGGCGGCACCGAAGGCCAGTCCGTACGCGGCGAGAAAGAACCGCAGGTCCTGCTCGGCCGTCGCCGTGTTGAACTCCAGATGCATCGTTCGCCGACGCCTGCGAAAGCTCCAAAGGGCCGCCGCGATGACCAGCATGGCCAGGGTCGAGATCATGAAGGGCGCGCCGAGGATGCCGCCGATCCCCACCGCGTCCGAGTCGGCGCCGTCGGAGAAGAAGATCGCGACGATCGGGACGAGCGTCTCCGGCATGGCCGTCCCCACCGCGGCCAGAACGCTCCCCGTGGCGCTGTCGGACAGCCGCAGCCTCCGCCCCAGCCACTCAACCGCGTTCGTGAAGTACTCGGCCCCAGCCACCAGCAGCATCAGTGCGAGGGCGAGGAACAGCACTGTTGGCACGCTGCGAGGCGCCTCCCGGGCGGAATCGAGGACAGGTTGATTGCGAGCGGGTCAGTTCCCGCGATCGTGCCATCACGATCCGGCAGGGCTGGCCCGTGTCCCCAGCCGACCCGACGGGGCGCTCGACGCCACGGCAGAGGATGAACCCCGCCGAAGCAGTCTGCGCCCGCGCTGTGGTCACGGCCGTCAAATGTGGCCCACCAGGATGATACTGGCCGTCTGTTGAAGCTTCCCAGCCCCAGGGCTACAATGCCACAAGGCCCTGGCTTCAGTCCGGGCCGTATTTTGCGCAACAAGGGGAGGGACTGAGCCCATGGCAGCTCCGGCCGACGTCTTCACGAACGACCAGATCCAAACGGAGATGGTGAAAGTCCCCGGCCAAGGCATCCAGATGGACGCCATTCTGGCCCGACCGAAGACCGGCGGCCCGTTCCCAACAGTGATCGTCATCCACGAGAATATGGGGATCGATCCCAACAACGACACCGCGGGCCCCCACTTCGAGAATCTCACCCAGCGCCTCGCTCGCCAGGGCTTCACCGCCATCGCCCCGAACCTGTTCCAGCGCGGAGGCGGGCCCGAGTCCAACCCCGCACCTCAGGTCAATCAGGACCTCAAGGCGCTCTTCGACTGGCTGCAGAGCCAGCCATACGTGAAGCGCGATGGCATCGGGACCGTCGGCTTCTGTTGGGGCGGGGGCACGTCCATCAACGCGGCCATCTCGAACCCGGACGTGGATGCCGCGATCATCTTCTACGGGCGCAACCCGGACCCTATCGACGACGTTGCGAAGCTGACCTGCCCGGTGTTGGCCTTCTATGGGGAAGCGGACGAGCGGCTGACGTCCGGAGCGCCCGCCCTCGCGGAAGCCATGAAGAAACATGGAAAGAGTTTTGAATACAAGGTCTATCCAGGGGCGCAGCACGCCTTCTTCAACGAACGAAAGGGCGACCGGCACGATCCCGCTGCCTCGGCCGACGCGTGGGAGCGGATGGTCGCCTTTTTCAAACAGAACCTCGGAAAGTAAAGCGGCTCGGCGCACCGGGAGCGGGACCGTGGCCCCCGCGGTCACGGACCGCACCCGCGCCGAGCTCGTCGACGATCTGGCCTGCGCGGGCGCCGAGCCGTACCGGGCGCGGCAGCTTTTCCACGCGGCGCATGCTCGGCGCATTGCGTCATGGGACGACCTCACGGAGCTCCCCGCCCGGCTCCGCGCGCACCTGGCCGAACGCTTCCGGCTCGCCGCGCTCTCTGAGGCGGCCCGTAGCACATCGGCCGACGGGACGGTGAAGTGGCTCTTCCAGGCGGCGGACGGACAAACAATCGAGACCGTCGCGATTCCCTCCTCCACCGTGCCGGGCGCCGCACCGCGCACCACCATCTGCGTCTCCAGTCAGGCCGGGTGCGCGTTCGCCTGCCGATTTTGCGCGACCGGGCAGATGGGATTCGCTCGCGATCTCACCCCGGGGGAGATCCTCGAACAGGTCTATCGCGCGAATTCGGACTCGGGCCGCGCGGTCGACAACGTCGTCTTCATGGGCATGGGTGAGCCCCTGGCCAATCTCCACTCGGTGGTGCAGGCGATTCGCGCCCTCGCGGATCCGCTGGGGCTCGGCTTCAGTCCTCGCCGCGTCACTGTCTCGACGAGTGGGCTCGTCCCCGAGATCGACCTCCTGGCCGAGGCAAACCTCGGCGCGCGGCTCGCCGTGTCGCTCCATGCGCCGACGGACGAGCTTCGCAGCGCCCTCATGCCCATCAACCGGCGCTTTCCGATCGCCGACCTCGTGGCGGCGGCAAGCCGGTACGCGCGCGCGTCCGGACGGCGCGTTAGCTTCGAGTACGTGATGTTGGACGGCGTCAACGACGCCGACGAGCATGCCCGGCTGCTCGCAGACCTCCTCGCGGGGCGCGCCGCCCACGTGAACCTCATTCCCTATAACCAGACGGCGTCCGGCTTCACGTCCAGCGCCCCGGCGCGCATTCGCACATTCGCCCAGCGCGTGCGCGATGGCGGCGTGCCGTGCACCATTCGGGCCAGCCGCGGACGAGACATCGCGGCCGCGTGCGGGCAGCTCAAAGCCGAGAACCTTCGACTGCGCCCGAAACAACCTGTGCGACCGGCCACCCTCTCGGTGGGCAGGGAGAAGGCATGAGCGGAAGTGACGCCCGCTGCCCTTTCTGCGACCCCGATCAGATCGAGCCGCAGACGGTGACGCAGACGCAGCACCTCTCGCTCCTGGCCGACCTCCACCCCATCGCCGACGGGCATCTCCTCATCGTCACACGCGACCACCTCCCCTGCGTGGCCGCGCTCCCCATCCCCTACGATAGCGAGCTGGAGGGGCTCATCGCAGCGACGCGGTCCTTTCTCGCGGACCGATACGGTCCGACCACGATCCTGGAGCACGGGTCGGTCGCGCAGACCGTTCCTCACGCTCACCTGCACCTCATCCCCAATGTGCCGGACTTTCGCGACACTCTGGCGCATGGACGGGAGCGCAACGACACAGACGGGTGGCCGGCGCTCCGACGTTGGTTCGCCGAGCGGGGTCCGTACCTCTACTACGCCTGCGACGATGGCGCATCGATCTTCCCTCCCGATCGCGACGAGCCCGGCCACCTCGTGCGCCTGGCCGCCGACGCGCGGCGCGCCGGCTCTCCGGCGCCCGCCTCCGATTCCGGAGAGCGCGCGGCCCGGCGTCTGCGCTCCGAATGGCAACATTTTCAGTCCGAGACCAACGGCGCCGCGGCCGACGTCGTCGCGTGCTTCCTCGAGCGCGATGGTCGGCTCGCCCTGTTCAAGCGCAGCGCCCGGGTGGATAGCGCGCCAGGCCGCTGGCACGTCGTGGCGGGCTACCTCCCCCTCGGCGCGGACCCGCTGGACCACGCCCTCACCGAGATCGGCGAGGAGACGGGATTGTCGCGGGAACAGCTCGCTCTGCGGTCGGCGGGAGAGGCGTTCGTGATTCCGGACGCGTTTCGCAGGATCCGGTGGCGCGTCCATCCGTTTCTCTTTCGCGTGCTCGATGGTGAGCCGCACCTCAACTGGGAGCACGACGAGCTGGCCTGGGTCGAGCCGCGGATGATTCCCGCCTATCGATGCATGCCGTGGGTCGGCGACGTCTACGAAAGCCTGGACGCCTCGGCGCGTGGCTGAGGCCCGACCGGCGCCGGGCCGGGCGCCGCGGGCGCCTGGAGTCGCGCCCTTCGAACCCTCGCCTCCCGGATCCAGCGCCACAGCAACAGCGCGTAGCCGCCGATGCCCACGACCGTCGCCGCGCCCGCGGCGATCAGGTACCCAACGCTCGCCATAGGGTCGACCGCCTCAGGCATAGACGCGCTCCCCGACCTCGTCGTCTTCGAGCGCGCGGTTGTCATCGCGCATGCGCTCCAGCATCGTCCGGTACGTCAGGAGGGCACAGAAGACGAGGGTCATGGCCGCGATGGTGACCAGCAGGGTCACGATCATGGGCGTCGGGAGCTGCGGGTCCGACCGCGCGAAGACGGGGTCCGGGTGGAGCGAGCGCCACCACTGAACGGAGAAGTGGACAATGGGGACGTCCACGAACCCGACGATCCCGAGGATCGCGCCGAATCGCGCGCCCCGCTCCACGTCGGGCGTGTAGGCGCGGAGCATGAGGTACGCGACGTAGATGAACCACAGAACGAGGGTCGTCGTCAGCCTCGGGTCCCAGGTCCACCACGTGTTCCAGATGGGCTTTCCCCACAGCGAGCCGACGATGAGCACGAGCGTCGTGAAGAGCACGCCCAGCTCGGCCGAGGCGCGAGCGAACGCGTCCCAGCGCAAGTCGCGGCTCACGAGGTAGACGACACTGGCCACCAGCACGAGGAAAAAGGCGAGGTACGCGACCCAAGCCAGGGCGAGATGGAAGTAGAAAATGCGCTGGACGACCCCCTGGACTCGATCGTTCGGGACGTAGAAGACGATCATGGCCGCGGAGACGGCCGATGCGATCGCCGCTATCCACACCAAAGCGCGGCGCGCTCCTGCGCTCGTCAGCATCTATTCCTCCAACGCGTGCTCGAAGGTGACGGCTCCGAGCGAAACGTACATCGCGTCGAACCCGAGCAGCAGGCTGAGCCACGGCATATCGCGCGCAGCGGGGTTGCCGAGGGCGAGTCCGGTGGCCTGCACCACACCGATGAGGATCGGGACGGTCACAGGAAAGAGCAGGATCGGAAGCATAACCTCGCGTGCTCGCGTGTGAGCGGCCATGGCTGAAAAGAGCGTGCCCACCGCGGCGAACCCCACGATGCCGAGCACCACGATGGCGAGGAGCGGCAGCGGTCGCACGGCCACGTTGAAGAGCGCGGCGTAAACGGGCACGCTGACGAGCAGCACCGCCGCCATCAACAGCATATTGGCCAGTAGCTTCGCAAAATACAGCGCGCTCCGATCCACCGGCGCCATGAGCAGGCCGTCCAGGGTCCCCTGGTCGCGCTCCACGGCGAAGGTTCGGCCGAGGCCCAGGGTGCTGCCCAACACGACGGCGGTCCAGAGCACGCCCGGCCCCACGGCCGGCATGATCTCGGCCCGGAGATCGAGGGCGAAGTTGAACGTCACGAGCACCAAGAGCGAAAAGACGAGCATCGCGGTGATCGCGTCTTTCGTTCGTCGCTCGACGATCACATCCTTGGCCATGAGAGCGTAGAGCTGCCGCGCGTACGCCCGCCAGCCCAGGTCCGCGGTCAACGCGCCGGTCACGGGCTCGCCACCATCGCGGCGACGCCCTGCCCTGAGATTGCCTCGTGGTAGGCGCGCGCGAGGTCAAGCGATCCGTTTTGTCTCGGACCCAGGGTGGCGGCGACTCGCCCCTCGCGCAGCACGACGGCATGGTCCGCGAGACCGGAAACCCACTCGAGGCGATGACTCGCCACGAGAACCGCGCCGCCTCCGTGCGCCCAGCGCGCGATGAGCCGAGCCAGCCGCTCCTGGGATGCGTCGTCGAGACCCGTCTCAGGCTCGTCCAACAGCAGGACGAGCGGCTCATGGAGGGTCGCGCGGGCCACCGCGACGCGCTGCTGCATGCCGCGCGACAGGGTGCGAATCGGCGCGTCGGCGCGCTGGGCGATCTCCATGACGTCGAGAGCGCGCGCGACGCAAGCGTCGAGATCGTGGAGTCCATACAGGCGCCCGTAGAAGCGAAGGTTCTCCCGCGCGGTCAGCTCGCCATAGAGGAACGTCTGGTGTGCGACGAGCCCGACCAGTCGGCGCGCCACCGACGCGTGGCGGAGAGCGTCCACCCCATCGACGACGATCGACCCGGCCGAGGGCCGCGCCAGCGTGGCCAGGACGCGCAAGAGGGTCGTCTTTCCCGCGCCGTTCGGGCCGAGAAGCGCGACCGCTTCGCCACGTCGGACGACCAGGCCGACCCCGCGCAGCGCCACCGTGGACCCGTACCGTCGGACGAGACCGGCCGCCTCCAGAGCCGGGCGAAGCGCGGGCTCTTCACGCTCGGCGCCATCGGGGCACGGCGCGGTGGGCAGCATCGGCGAAGGGCGTTCCATCGCCTCTAGTTTACGCAGTGGCTGAATCCTTCGTTCGGTTCGGCGCTAGGTGGCGCCCTCGAACTTCGATGGGCACTTGGCGAGAAGCGTCCCCGCCACGAACGTGCCGTCCGGTTCGTACTTCCCCTCTACGACAACCTCGATTCCGTCCCCGAAGATATCGGGAAGCACGCCGTGGTAGCTCACGGGCAGGACGCCCGACGCGTCCGATGCCTGGAATCGAGTCTCGAAGGAGGTTGGGTCCCGCTGGATTGAGCCAGGAACCACGTTTCCAGCGACGCGGACGGGCTGATCGTAGATGCTGGATCCCGCGGCCTTCAGCTCGCCGACGGTCAGATAGTAGACCGCGGTCGTGCGAACCGCCGTCACGAGCAGGTACCCGGCCGCGACGATCACGACGAGCGCCGGTATCAGGACCTGCGCCCGCACGAACCGGGAACGATGCTCCGGGGCCCCCGTGCGCGGCGCCGCCACCGCGGTCATGGTCGCGATTTTTCGGCGAGCCAGCTCGGTGACTGGATGGGCTGGCTCACAGCTACTTCTGCGTCAGGAGAAAGGCGACGAGGTCGCGGCGCTCGGCATCGTTCACCGGTACGGGGAGCACCATGCCGCCCTGATTTGGAGGCGGGAACCCGGAGACGACGAAGGCTCCCGGATCCTTGATCGACTCGTCGATGTACTGCTCGGGCGTCTCCGGGGGCTTTGCGCCCTCATGCCCTGCTCCGCCAGCTCGGGTCCCGATCCCATCCAGATCGGGACCGATCGTCCCATTGGCACCCTGGACCGATTTCAGCGTGTGGCACGTCGGGCAACCTTTGGAAGAGAAGAGGGCTTTCCCGTTGTCGGGATTGCCGCCGCTCGAGGTCCCGCCACCACCACCGCCACCGGTGTTTCGACATGCGCCCAGGGAAAAGGCGAGCACGATGATCAGGAGCGCGATACCCCCAAGCTTCACAGACCTTCCTCCTCGTCGATAGCAGCCCATGTGAATATCTACGCCGGGATGCGGCCCGCGCATCCGCCAGAAAAAGTCTAAATGTGCGCGGTCGTGAAAGTCAAACGAACCGAATCAATCGAACCGCTGCACGACCCACGTCGGGGCGGCCGGATCGACGCGCCACTCCGCGGCCTGGAGCCGGGCGCGCTTGGCCCGCACGCGCACGAGGCGTATCCAGAACATCGCGGGCGCCAAGCCGAAGATGATCCCGCCGAGAATGAAGGGCCAATGGAACGCAATGAAGAACCCGACGATTGCGGCCGCGGCTTCGGGCGCGGCGAGAATGATCATCACGGTCGTCGCGATCTTGAAGACGACGAAGATGCCAACGAGCGTCCAGAGTGCGGCGCGTCCTTCCATGTGACCCCGGCTAACCTGTGCTCAGCCCCATTGTATCAGCCTGCGCCGAGCGCAGCCTTTCGACCCTCCGAGCCTGGCGACGACCGCGGCGTAGCCGCTAAACTAGGCATGATTGACAGCAGCGCGGCGAGGAGCGCGAGATCGCCTACGGCCCTCCCCGCCGACGAAACGCCTTACCCACTTGGAGGAGCGCCCGTTGGAGCGCGTTCGGACAGCCGTTCTCATCCCGCTCGTCGTGTTCCCCTCAGCCGCCGTCGTGGCTATCTTGATCGGTGTCATGCTCCATATTGTGAAGAGCAACGCCGAGGCCATCATGCCCCCAGGTCTGGCCGACTTCGCCACACCCGTCGTCGCCCTCATCCTCGTCGTCCTCATCACGGCCGCTGGCTTCATCGCCTCCGCCGCGGCCGGCAACCCCGAGAGGTCGTGAGTCCTCAACCATAGGCGTGGCGCTCCTCACGATCCGCCCAGATGAAGAACACGACCGTGAGGATCACGAGCCAGTACGTTCCTCCCACCACCCACATGAGCAGCCCACCCACTTGCTGGTCCGCCAGCGGGGAGACGCCGAACCGCTCGGGCGCTGACCCGTAGTGCGTGTACAGAACGCGGTCAGCAAGCGTCAGGAGCGAGCCGATGAGTGCGCCCGGCACACTGTGGGCAAAGGCATAGAGCATCTGCGCCGGCGGCGAGATGCGTGGAAACACGCGTGGGACCGGGCTCAGGAGCGGCAGCCACGTCACGACGGCCGTGACGAGAAAGACGATGTGGGTGAGGCGGTGCAGCAGGTCGAACCCGAAGAGCGTGTCGTAGATGATCGGCAGGTGCGCGTACGCGAAGAGGACGTTGAACATGACGAAGCAGGCGATAGCGTACGCGCGGTGATGGCCGACGCGCGACAGGAACGGGTGGCGCACGACCGGCATCAGCAGCCACTCCGGCGTGCCCAGCAACAGCAAGGGCGGGACGAACAGCGTGAGGACCAGATGCTGAGCCATGTGGGCGCTGAAGAGGTCGCTGTCCGCGAGATGGTGCAGCGGCGAGCCGAGGGTCAGCGCCATCAAGACGATCCCGGCCGCGAACACGGCCGCCTGGCGAGGGGGCAGGCGACGCCCTACCCGTCGACGGTTCGCGACGCCCGCGGCGTAGACGGCCGCGAGCCCCACGATGAGGACCAGCAGCGTCGGGTGAAGATCCCAGGTCGTGCCGAGGACGGCGCCGATCTTATCCCACATCGGCGACACGCGAACGTCGCCGGTCGCCCAGGGGTGACCGGTCGTGCGGGATTCGGATTTCTGACCGCTTAGGCCCCAGCCACGCGGACGAACCCGAAGAGGGCGAGGAATGCGATGGCGGTAAACGCAGCGGTAGCAAGGCCAAACAGGAACATGCCCGTGAACATTCGATTGTCGAACTTTAAGTGCATGTAGAACATCACGACGAGCGCGAACTTCAACGCGGACAGCGCGATGAGGATCGGCGGGAGGACCGGCCGGACCGCGTGCACATAGTAGACGGTGACCTCAAGCGCGGTGATAACCGTGAGCGCGGTTCCGATGGCGATGTATTCCTTCGCGCCCGGATGGTGCTCGACAGTATGGGGAACGGCGTGCGCGCTCATTCGTCCTCCCAGATCAGCGTGTGCCGGCTCACACCGGAATCAGATAGACGACGGTGAAGATGATGATCCAGACGATGTCAACGAAGTGCCAGTAAAGCCCGGCGATCTCGACGTCGAGACTTCGCGCTTGCGTGATCTTCCCCTGGGATGCGAGGACGAAGAGCGACAGCAGCCAGGCAATCCCCAGCGAGACGTGCGTGCCATGAAAGCCGGTCAGCACGAAGAACGTCGTGCCGCCGGTATTGGTGGCGAGGTTGAGCCCTTCGGCGCCGAAGCTGGTGAACTCGTAGATCTGCCCGCCGATGAAGACCAGGCCGAGCCCAGCCACCGTCAAGAGCCAGATCTTCAATCGTCGCACGTCGCCGCGCTGGATAGCTGCGAGCGCCAGCACCATGGCGAGACTACTCATGAGAAGGGCAAAGGCGCTCACCGACGTGTAGGGAATATCGAAGACGTCCTGGGGGTTCGGGTGCCCGACCCATTTACCTCGGTAGACGAGGAAAGCGATGATGAGGGAACCAAAGAACATGCAGTCGGAGCCGAGGAACGCCCACATCAGCACCTTGCGGTTGTTGAGGCCGGTACTGGTTGTGTGCTCTTCGACGTGCGTGGGCGGTGCGGCTGCCAGTTGCGCCAACGGCCGTCTCCTCCTTTGTCTCTCTTCCCAGATCTCTTTCGAATCGTCTCCGCGTGAGGGGGTCTAGCCGTTCACGGGTTCGAGGGACCAGCCGAAGATCCCGACCAGAAGGACGAACAGGCCAACGCCGGTCACGGCGTAATACTCCGACCCCGACACGTAGTCGGCGATGACGAACGGGTTGAAGAGCCAGTCGCCCAAGCCGGCGCCCAGCAGCACCCCGAACCCCGCCAGGAACAATCCGAACGCGGCCACCAGCGGCCAGTACGACGGGTCGGGCATGTGGATGTGGTGCTCGGCTTCTCCGTGCGCGCCGGCGTCGGCCACGTGGACTTCGGGAGAGTGCTGGGCAACGCGCGTCGCATCGGCCCGTCCCTCTGCCAGCTCGTGCCCGGCCAGCTCGGGGTGCTTCTGCGCCCAGTACGGGTCTCGACTATGCACGGTCGGGACGCTAGCGAAGTTGTAGCCCGGCGGTGGCGATGGAATCGACCACTCGAGCGTCATCCCGTCCCAGGGATCACTCCCCGCGATCTCGCCGGAGCGGAGGCTGAGCGCAACGTTGTAGATGAAGACGAGGACGCCCAGACCGAGCGTGTAGGCGCCGATGGTTGCGACCAGGTTCCACAGGTCCCACCCCATACCCTCTGAGTAGATGTAGATGCGCCGCGGCATGCCATCCACGCCGAGGAAGTGCATGGGCCCGAACGTCAGGTTGAACCCGATGAAGAAGAGCGCCCAATGGATCTTCCCCAGCGTCTCGTTCAGCAGCCGACCGGTGAACTTGGGGAACCAGTAGTAGATCCCGCCGAAGAGCCCGAAGATCGCGCCCCCGAACAGGACGTAGTGAAAGTGCGCCACGACGAAATACGTGTCCTGGTGTTGCGTGTCGACGGGTGGCGAGGCGTGCATGACGCCGCTCAGCCCACCGATAGTGAACATGCCGACAAATGAGAGCGCCATGAGGCACGCGGTCGTGAGCCGAATGGAGCCGCCGTAGATTGTGGAGATCCAGTTGAAGATCTTCACCCCGGTCGGCACGGCAATGAGCATGGTAGACGCGGCGAAGAACGATACGGCGATGGGCCCGAGGCCCGTAGTGAACATGTGGTGCGCCCACACCGTAAAGGACAGGAACGCGATGGCGGCGACGGCATACACCATGAACGGATAGCCAAACAGCGGCTTCCGTGAAAAGACCGGGAGGATCTCCGACACAATGCCCATGGACGGAAGAATGAGAATGTAGACCTCGGGGTGGCCGAACACCCAGAACATGTGTTGCCACAGGATGGGCTCGCCTCCCATAGCCGGGTTGAAGAAATTGGTCCCAAAGAGGCGGTCGAACATGAGCGCGATCAGCGCCGCGGCCAGCACGGGGAATGCGAGAACGATGAGGATGGACGTGATGAACGTCGTCCAGGTGAAGAGGGGCATGCGCATCAGGGTCATGCCCGGCGCGCGGAGCTGGATGATGGTCACGAGAAAGTTGAAGCCTGCGGCCAGCGTTCCGACACCGAGGACCTGAAGACCGACCACCCAAAAGTCGGTCGCTACGTCGGGGCTGAACTGCTTCAGCGTGTTCGGCGCGTAAGCGAACCAGCCAACGTCGGGCACCATGCCGGTGAGGAAGCTCATGTTGAGCAGGATCGCTCCCCCGAGGAATACCCAGTAGCTGAAGGCGTTCAGGCGAGGAAAGGCGACGTCGCGCGCTCCGATCTGCAGCGGAACGATGTAATTGAAGAACGCCGCGCTCAGAGGCATGACGACGAGAAAGATCATCGTCGTACCGTGCATCGTGAACAGGGCGTTGAACTCCCCCGGGCCGAGGAGGGTGTTGTTGGGCCGGGCAAGCTGCGTGCGCATCAGCAGCGCTTCGATCCCGCCAATCAGGAAGAAGACGAACGCGCTGCTTCCATACAGAATGCCGATGCGCTTGTGGTCGATGGTGGTGAGCCAGCTCCACAGTCCCGTCGGCGCAATTGGTCGAGCAAGCAGGCCACGGCGGGCTGCGGTGGGCGCTGCGATCGTTGCCATGTCTTTACTCCCCGCTGAGGCATCACGGGCCCAGAATCTCGATGCGCGCGTACCGCGCTCGGCGCGCTATTTGAGCCCCTGGAGGTAATTCACCACGTCGGTCAGGTCCTGCCCAGTTGGGGGGACGACCACCATTTTGTTGCCCGGCTTGATGCTCTGCGTATCGCTGATCCACCGAGCCATGTTCTCGGCGGTGTTGTCCAGAGTGCCGGCCGCAATCGTCTTGCGTGCGCCGACGTGCGTCAAATCGGGGCCGATGACGCCCTGTGCTTGCGTGCCCCTAATTGTATGGCACGCCGGGCATCCGCGCTGCTGGAACACCTGGGCCCCGTGCGTGGCCGATGCGCCGATCGGATCGCTGACGTCTTGCGCCTGCGTCTTCGCCCAACGATTGAAGTCATCCTCCGACTCGACGAAGAGGCGCAGTCGCATGTTCGCGTGTTGAAATCCGCAGAACTCGACGCACTGACCGTAGAACTCACCGATCTCGTCCGGCGTGAAGATGAGGCGATTTTCGCGATTGGGGATCACGTCCATCTTCCCGCCCATGCGGGGGATCCAGAAGCTGTGGATCACGTCCACGGTCTTGAGATCGAAGACGACAGTCTGGCCGACTGGCAGGTGCAGCTCATTGGCCGTCACCACGTTGAGGTCTGGGTACCGGAACTCCCACCACCACTGATGCCCGATGACCTGGATGTGCTGGTTCACCTTCGGCGGCACGACGTCCGACGCGAAGATGGTGCTGATGGTCGGAACAGCGATAACCAGAAGGACGACCGCGGGAATCAGCGTCCATGCCACCTCGAGCGTGGTGTTGCCATGGACCTGTGATGGGAACTCATTCGCCCTGCGGCGGCGGAACCGGATGACCGCGTATACGAGAAAGCCCTCGACGCCGACGAACACGGCGGCAGCCATCCAGAAGATCAAGACGTAAAGCTGCGTGATCATGGCGCCATAGTTCGACGCCGGGATCACCGTGGATTGAGGGGCTTGGGGATTGGCGAGCTGGGTGCAGCCTGCAATCGAGAGCAACGCGACGAACGCGCTGCCGAATGCAACAACCCGCAGGTACGGCGAACGGCGCAGACTCATCGTCCTCCCATGGATGGCGTGGGAATTGAGCCGGAGAACTATAGCCGCACGCCCGAGGCGGCGCAACCACGAGACGAGAGGCGCGCGAACGCACCGGGGTATAATCCAGGGGCTCGACCAGCGTCATCGCCTCAGTCGAGCGTTCTGCCGTCGGCGCGGAGTCTCGCCGTCGACCTCTCCCCTCGATGACGCATGAACCAGGACCATCGTCCCCGGAGGATCGGAGTGCGCATCCCTCGGCCGCCGTGCACCGGCGGCGCCCGCGAATCGTGACGCGACGCTGCAGGCCATCCCGCTCCACAGGAATGCGCTCATGAAGGGGACGTCGGCCGCATTTCGCACGGTCGCCTATCTGGCGGTCCTGTCGACCTACCTTCTCATCGTGATGGGGGCCGTCGTTCGCGCCAGTGGGTCGGGCTTGGGATGTCCCGATTGGCCCCTCTGCTACGGCCAGGTCGTTCCGCCGGGGCACATCCCGTCGGTGATCGAATACAGCCATCGAGTGCTGGGGGCGATCACATCGTGCTTCATCGTCGCGTCGATCGTGCTCTGGCTCAGGGCATCGGGCTTCGCGGGACGCGTCGCGGCAGCCGGTATCGCTATCGGCTTGCTGTTGGCGGCGCAGATCGCCCTTGGCGCGGTAACTGTCATGATGGAGCTTCCCCCACTCGTCGTGATGGCGCACCTGGGACTCGCCATGGCGCTTCTGGGCGCGCTCGTCGCCGTCGCCGTCCGCGCCACGCCCGTGCAGGCCGACCCCACGACGGTTGAGGCGCAGGACGATGGGTCCGCCACGCTCGGCCGATTCCGCCGACTGGCGACCTCCGGCGTCATCGCCGTGTACGCCCTGATCCTCGCAGGCGGGTACGTCCGGGCCAGCGGAGCCACGTGGGGATGCCTAGGTTTCCCCACGTGCAACGGAGCGCTCCTTCCCTTTGGCGCGAACCCCGCCACGGACATCCAGCTCGTCCACCGCTTTTTGGCTTACGCGGTCTCGGCCCATCTGATCGTCGTGGCAGCCCGCGCCTGGCGGATGCTGCCTCACCACCGCGCCATCTCGTGGACAGCCGGCGTCGTCGTGGCATGGCTCGTGACCCAGATCGCGATCGGCGCGACGATGGTCTCGACCGGCGTGCCACCCGTCGCCCAGGTTCTCCACGTGGCGGGGGCCGCGGGGCTCTGGCTGTCGGTTGTCGCGCTTGCCGTCATCAGCTACCGGATTTCGGCTCATGGCGTCGCGCCGGACGGACGCGCGGGCGCTCATCGGGCGCCTACGGACCACGCCTCGTCGCGCCGATCAACCTTCGCCGCCTACCTCAACCTCACGAAGCCTCGTATCATCGTGCTCCTTCTCGCCACGACCCTGGCCGCGATGATCCTCGCCGCGAACGGTCTTCCCCCGCTGCACACCGTGTTGCTGACGATGCTGGGCGGCGCATTCGGCGCCGGCGCCGCGAACGCCGTGAACTGCTGTATCGATCGCGATATCGACGCCGTTATGAAACGGACCTCTTCGCGCGCGATCCCGGCCGGCCGGGTCGACCCGCCCGCGGCGTTGCGCTTCGGCGTCGGGCTGGCCGCGATGTCGTTTGGGATCCTGGCGGTGGGGGTGAATCTCCTGGCCGCGTCGCTCACCATCGCGGCGTTCGGCTTCTACGTGCTCGTGTATACCCGGTGGCTCAAGCGCTCCACGGTGCACAATATCGTCATCGGCGGGGCCGCAGGCGCGGTGCCACCGGTGGTCGGGTGGGCGGCCGTCACCGGGAACGTGAGCCTCCTGGCGATCTACCTCTTCGCCATCATTTTCTTTTGGACGCCGCCGCACTTCTGGGCTCTCGCCCTTCTGATCAAGCGCGACTACGCGGAGGCTGGTGTTCCGATGCTGCCCGTCGTCCGCGGCGACGCGGAGACACGTCGCCAGATCCTGCTCTACACGGCGCTGCTTGCGCTTCTCACCGTCAGCGTCGTCGCATTCGGGCTGCTCGGACCGATCTACCTGGCGGGCGCAATTGTTCTCGGCGGCCTGTTCGTCGCGCTCGCGGTCCAACTGTCGCGCCAGGCGTCGGACGTCGCCGCTCGGCGCCTCTTTCGCTATTCGCTGCTGTACCTGCCAGCGCTTTTCAGCGTGATGATCGTCGACCGGTTGCTCTAGCAGGAGACGGACCCCCGCGTCGCCGACCGCGCTAACGCCACTCCACCACGTAGAGCAGCACGTACACGACCCAGCCGCTCAGGGCTACAAAGCCCCAGACGGGAAGCGTGACGCGAGCGATGCGCCGATGCGCGGGCACATCGCCCCGAAGCGCACGGCGGAGCGTGACGAACGCAAGCGGCGCCACCGCGATCGCGAGCAGCGTGTGGGGAACGAGAATCGCGATGTAGACGGCGTGCCACAGCGGCGGACCGAGGAAAGGCTTCGGACCGCCGATCGCGGCGCGCACGACGTAGACGACGACGAAGAGGGCAGCGAACACAGCCGCGGTGATCATGCTCCGATGGTGCGCGCGAATGTTGCGGCGCCGAACGAACGCGTAGCCGACGGCGAGGCAGAGCCCGCTGATGACGATGAGCGCGGTGTTCGCCGCGGGAAGCCACGAGGGCACGGAATCTCCAGGAGGGCCGCCGCCGAGGATTTCTCGATGCGACCGGCAGCAAGGCGGTACGCCGTGCGATGCGACGCCTCGCGACCGATTCTATCAGCGGTCGGAGAACGTCAGCTCGCGCGGCGTCCTGGATTCCGGTAGTAGACGGGCTCGATATCCTCGAAGGTCCTGCAGTGAAGAGCGCCCGCCTTAACGAGCTCATCCAGGGTCCGCCGAGCCACGCGCGCATCCACGCCCAGCTTATAGGCGAGGGAGAGGGACGTCTCGCTCAACGTTTCGTGCTGGGCGACAAAGTCGATGATCCGCTTTTCGTCGATGGCCGGCGCGCGACGCGTAAACACCGGTTCCCCCCGTTTGTCGGTAAGGTGCGGGCGCTGGCGCGAGATCGATCCGCACCGCGTTCAGGCGATGGAGAATCGGGGCTTGTGGCGCAATCCGCAGTGCCATGGGTGTACCAGTCCCGGGGTCACAACGAATTCTCCGCACGACAAAGACGGGTCACGCGTCAATCACAGGACGGCTGTCGCAGATCCCGGCTGCGCCGCGGGACTTGAGCGACGGGTCAGGCGCCGACCGGCTCCAGGGGCTGCAGGAACGGAGCCGGGAAGTCGTCGAGCAGCGCGCGCACTTCCGCTGAAATGGCTCGGAGCGTATCGTCGTCGGAAGCCGTGAGCGCGCGGTAGAGGAAACCGGCGGCCGTGTCCATCTCCGATTCACCGAGTCCTCGGGTCGTCGCGCACGCGGTCCCGATGCGGAGTCCGCTCGCGCGCGTAGAGGGCAGGGGATCGAACGGAATCAAGTTCTTGTTCACGATGAGGCCCGCCGCCTCTGCTCGATCGGACCCCTGTTGTCCGTCGAGACCCAGCGGCGTGAGGTCCAGGAGAAAGAGATGATTGTCCGTGCCGCCCGAAACGATTCGAGCCCCCTGACGCGCCATTCCGTCCGCGAGGGCACGACAGTTGGCGACGACCTGGGCCTGGTAGGTACGGTACTCGGGCTGGAGCGCTTCGCGAAAGGCGACCGCCTTGGCGGCGACCGCGTGGTCCAGCGGGCCGCCCTGGAGGCCCGGAAAGACCGCGGTGTCGACCTTCCGGGCAAGCTCCTGGCGACACAGAATGGCGCCCCCGCGGGGGCCGCGCAGTGTCTTGTGGGTCGTGAAGGTTACAACATCGGCGTAGGGCACAGGACTGGGATGCATGCCCGCTGCCACGAGCCCGGCGATGTGCGCCATGTCCACCATGAGACGCGCGCCGACAGCGTCCGCGATCTGGCGGAAGCGAGCGAAATCGATAATGCGCGGATACGCGGTCGCCCCTGCCACGATCAGCTTCGGCTGCTCGCGGCGCGCGATCGCCTCGATCTCGTCGTAGTCGAGAGTCTCCGTATCGCGGCGGACCCCGTAGTGGACGAATCGGTAGAGCTTGCCGGAGAAGTTGAAGCCGGCGCCGTGGGTGAGGTGGCCACCCTGCGCCAGCTCCATGGCGAGGACCGTGTCCCCCATATTGAGGGTCGCAAAATACGCGGCCATGTTGGCCTGGGAGCCGGCGTGCGGCTGGACGTTGGCGTGCTCTGCGCCAAAGAGCTGTTTGGCGCGCTCGATGGCCAGCGCCTCGGCGGCGTCGATCCAGTGATTGCCCGCGTAGTAGCGCTTGCCGGGATAGCCTTCGGAATACTTATTGGTGAGGATCGAGCCCGCGGCCTGGCGCACCGCCACCGACGCGTAGTTCTCACTCGCGATCAGCGCCAGCGTATTTCGCTGCCGCTCCTCCTCGTCACGGAGGATCGCGGCGAGCTCTGGGTCCACCTCCGCCAGGGTGCCGTCAGTGCGTACTGCGCTCCGGGTCGATGCCAACCCACCCTCCTGTAGAAATGCCCCATGATTTCGGAAGCACCCACCCGACAGTATACGAGGGCGAACCTTCCCACCTTTTATCAAACCATAAGGTTTCCCTTATAGGGATTCCGAGAAAAACTGATTTGTGTTTTGCATCGCACCCTATGTACGATGCATCCACCAGCGCGGGCTCATGCCCTACCGCGTGGCGGGCTGTCGAATGTGTGCGCCGGTAGCTCGTCTGCAATGGCGTGAGCGCTGAGGAGGGGCGTGTGCTGAAGTACATCATCAATCGCGTCGTCCAGATGATCCCGATCCTCATCCTCATCTCTGTGCTGGTGTTCGCGCTGCTGACGTCCATGCCGGGCGATCCTCTCGACCAGATGCTCGAGGACAACCCCGACTTCACCTACGAAGACTACATGCGGCTCCGGCAGATTTACGGGCTGGACGACCCGATCTACATTCGGTACTTCAAGTGGGCCGGACAGGTTGTTCAGGGGCAGCTGGGCTACTCGCGCCAGTACAAAATCCCGGTCCAGCAGCTCGTCGGGCCCCGCCTCGTCAACACGCTGATTCTGTCGGTCTCGGCGCTAATCCTGGCGCTCGTCGTCGCGCTGATTCTGGGCGTTGTCTCCGCCGTGAAGCAATACTCGTTCGTCGACTACGCAGGGATGGCGTTCGCCTTCTTCGGGTTCTCTGTGCCCGGCTTCTGGATGGGCCTTATGCTCATTGTGCTCTTCAGCGTCAACCTCCACTGGTTACCTCCGGGCGGCATCATGAGCAGCGACGTGCAGCCCGGATTCTGGAATCAGGTCACGGACCGCGGGAAATACCTCATCATGCCGATGATCGTGACCTCGTTGACAGAGATGGCGTCGTGGACCCGGTACACGCGAAACAGTTTGCTGGACGTGCTCCAGCTCGATTATCTGCGCACGGCCCGCGCCAAGGGGTTGACCGAGCAGTCGGTCGTGATCAAGCATGCACTGAAGAACTCACTGCTTCCATTGATCACGGTCATCGGCTCATCCTTCGCGCGGTTCTTCGCGGGTGCGACCATCACGGAAACGGTGTTCAGCTATCCGGGTATGGGCAAGCTGCTCTTCGACTCGGTCATGGGCAACGATTTCGTGGTCTCGATGGCGATCCTCATGGTGCTGGCGTTCATGGTGCTCTGGGGGAACTTGATCGCGGACATCTTGTACGGAGTCGTCGATCCTCGAATCCGGTACGACTGACGGCGCGGCGACAAGCGGCTGCCCGACAGTCGCGACACCTGACGCGGGGAGAGAAAGGAAGCTGAGATGGCGAGAGAGATAACCGCCGGGACTCGGGTACTTCCACGAATTGAAGAGCGGGAAGTCAAGATCGTTAGCCTGAAGATGCTCATCTTCCGGCGGTTCATCCGTCACCGGATGGCTGTCATCGGGCTCTGTATTGTGGCGGGTATCACGATCTTCTCCTATCTGGGTCCTTTGGTCACGCCGTACGCGCCGGACCAGGTCAACCTCCGGGAACGGTTCAGCAAGCCGAGCTTCGTCATGTTGCCCGCCGGCGGCGGCGCTCCGGCCCTCTACAACTTCGACGCGATAAGCGCCCAAACGCCCGAGCGTGCCCTGAAGTTCGGTCACCCGCTTGGAACCGACGATCTCGGCCGCGACACCATGACCCGCGCGATGTTCGGCGGTCGCGTCTCGCTCGGCATCGGCTTTTTCGTGTCGATCACGGCGGTCGTGATCGGCGCAACCTTCGGCGCCGTGGCCGGGTACTTTGGAAGCGTGTGGGACAACATCCTGATGCGTATCAACGACGTCAATCAGGCGCTTCCAGAGCTGCCCATTCTCATGGTGATCTCGAAGATCCTCCCGCCTGGTTTCTGGACCATGTGCGTGATCCTCACCGTGCTCAGCATGTTACGCAGCTCCCGCATCACGAGAGCCATGACGCTCACGCTGAAGCAGCAGCTCTTCAGCGAGGCTGCGCGCGCTGTGGGAGCGAATTGGTCGCGACTGATCTTCCGCCACATCATTCCCAACTCGCTGTCTCCGCTGTTTGTATCAGTAACCCTCGGCGCGGGCGGCGCGATTCGCGCGGAGACGAGCCTCTCGTATCTGGGACTTGGCATTCAGCCCCCTATGCCCAGCTGGGGCAACATGCTCTCGAACGCCCAGCAGTACTTCTTCAGCGCACCGTGGCTCGTCTTCTTCCCAGGAATCTGCATCTTCCTCACGCTGTTCAGCTTCAATATGATCGGTGACGGTCTCCGCGACGCGTTCGACCCCCGGATGACTCGACGGTAACATTTCACCAGGTGCGACGCGGGGTGGCCGAGGCCGCGATCCCCAAGGCGGGACCGCGGCCTCGGCCTTCTCCAGGCAACCGTGCTATCCTTCACTCGCACCGCGACTCCATGTCATTTTCACCAATCCGGTTTTGGGGAGATCCGTGACCGAGCCACGCGTGCGTGACCTGGGAGAAGTGGACGAGATCGACGCGGAAGCGATCGGCGCGCCCGGCCATCGGACGTTTCGCCTCCTCGCCGAACATGGGGACACAACCCTCTCGCTGTGGGTCGAGAAAGAACAGCTCGAAGCGCTGGCCGTCATCATCGACCAGCAGGTCGCGGGCGCGACCGGCCGCGGGATGGAAGAAGCCCGCACCACCCTCACCCTCGCCAGCCGGTTCCCGGGGCGGCCGTCGATCGACTTTCGGGCAGGCCGTCTCGCAGTGGGCTACGATGAGCGCAACCGACGGCTCGTCTTCACCGCGGACGAGCTGGAAGAGTCGGGACCGGGCCCGCTGCGTTACCAGTGGAGCGCCTCTCGCCCGCAGGTACGAGCCCTCAGCGCCAAGATCGCGGAGATCGTAGCGGCCGGCCGCCCGCGCTGCCCGCTCTGTGGAGCCCCGATAGAAGGGAAGCACGTGTGCCCGGCGGCGAACGGACACGTCCACTAGCGAGTTCGCGCGCGTTGGGCCGCTCCCCGCGGCAAACACCGGATCTTGCAGATCCTTAACACTTCAGTAAGATCCACATCACGCCCGGCCACTACACTGAATCGGGAGCAGTGCCACACGCGAGATCGGACAGGCTGTGGCTGCTGACCCGTGCGAAGTCCGTCCACGGCCGAGCCGATCTGCGTGACGGAGTAGATGATATGGAAATCGCTGGCCAGTTACGCAGACATCGGTTGCCACCGGTAGGAACGCTGCTTACGCTTCTGGTGTCCGCGATCATCATCGGTGGTGGCGGCGTCCTCTTATACCGGCGCATCAGCGCACCGCCGCCGCCCGTGGCGCAACAAACCGCGACCGTCTCTCGCGGCACGATTACCGCAACCGTCAACGCCACGGGAAACGTAGCAGCCACCCAGAGCAGCCGACTCACCTTCAAAGCCGACGGAACGGTCAAGGAAGTCAACGTTGCGGTTGGCGATCAGGTTAAGGCCGGCCAGGTGCTCGCGCGGCTGGACACGACGCAGCTCGATCTCGCCGTCCAACAATCCCAGGCGCAGGTGGACTCGGCGCAAGCGAAGCTGGATCAAGAGCTGGCCGGTCCTCGCCCCGAGGACGTCATCATCGCGCAGGCCGAGCTCGCCAGCGCGCAGGCCAAGCTGGCCGGCATGCAGCAGTCCCGACCGGAGGATATCGCCTCCGCCCAGGCCCAGCTCCAGGCCGCTCAGGCGAAGCTTCAGGTGATGCAGGCCGGCAGTCGCCCGGAGGATGTGGACTCGGCGCGCGCCGCTGTCGACGCGGCTCAGGCCAAGCTGGACCAGCTCGTCGGACCGCCGCAGGACGCCGACCTGGTCGCGGCGCAGACCGCGCTCGATAGCGCCAAGGCCAACGCTGCGAGCGCCCGCGCGAAGCTCAATGACCTCACCACCAGCTACCCCGCGCAGCTTGCCCAGGCGCAGAGCGCGGTGCAGACTGCGCAGGCGAACCTCTCCAGCGCCCAGACCAAGCTCGCCGATCTCGTCAATCCAAAGTCCGAGGACGTCGCCGCCGCCCAGAGCGACGTCCAGAGCGCGCAAGCCGCCCTCCAGAGCGCGCTCTCGAAGCAGCAAGCCAACAATGCGGGCGGGACGGCGGTCCAGCTTCTGAACGCGCAGAGCGCGTACCAGCAGGCGCAGAACAATCTCGCCTCTGCGCAGGCCAAGCTCCAGCAAGTCGAGGCCGGCGCGAGCCAGGCGGACCTCACCGCTGCGCAAGCGGCCGTCGCCCAGGCGCAGGTCGCGCTGTATACCGCGACTGCGAAGCGCGATCAGGATCAACAGATCGGCACTGTGCCCCAAGCTCAACGGCAGGCCGACGCAGACGCGGTGACGGCAGCCCAGGCAACGCTGAACAGCGCTCAGGCGAAGCTCACGCAGCTCCAGGCTGGGCCGTCGGCGTCCGACGTCGACGCGGCGCGCGGCGCCGTCGACGTTGCTCAGACCCAGCTCGTGAGCGCCCAGCGTACCCTCGACCAGCTTCGGCAGACCATCGGAGCCAACCAGCAGAGCGACCAGTCCGCGGTCGACCAGGCTCGGGCGAATCTCGCCAGCGCCCAATCACGCCTCCAGAGCCTCGTCACACCGCTCGCCACCGACGTCGAATCCGCGCGTAGCGCGGTGGCGGCGGCACAGGCAAGCTATGACGCGGCGGTTCAGAATCTGAGCCAGATCACCAGTGGACCGAAGAATGTCGACCTGGTGAGCGCGCAGACCGCCGTCGACGCGGCCGACGCGGCCGTGCGCTCGGCGCAGGCGAAGCTGGACCAACTCCTCGCCGGTCCGCAGGACGCGGATCTGGTGGCCGCGCAGGCCGCCTTGCGCGAAGCGCAGAACAATCTGACCCTCAAGGTCTATCCATACACGGACGCCGACATCGAGGCACAGCAGCAGGCGGTCCTGGCTGCCCAGGCAGCGCTTCAGCTCAAACTTCAGCCCTCGACAGACACAGACCTCGAGGCCCAGCGCCAGGCGGTTCGGGCCGCGCAGGCAACCCTTTCCGAGAAGCAGACGCCGTACCTGCCATCCGACATCGCCGCTGCGCGGGCGGCGCTCGCCCAGGCCCAAACGAGCCTCCAGAATGCACTCACGAACCTCAGCGACGCGACGATCGTTGCTCCCTATGACGGCGTGATCGGCACGGTGAACATCGCGGTCGACGAAAACAGCCTGAGCGGCGTCACGGGCGGCGGAACGGGCACCGGCGGATCGAACGGGGGCAACGGAATCACCATCATCAATCCCGCCAGCCTCGTGGTGTACGCGCAGGTCGATGAGTCCGACATCTCCCAGGTTGAAGTCGGGCAGAAGGCGAACGTGACCTTCGACGGCCTGCCGGGCCGCCGGTTCCCCGGCACGGTCACGGCGGTCTCGCCGGCCAGCACGACAACGCAGGGCGTGGTTGGGTACCAGGTGACGATCCAGCTCCAGAACGCTCAGGGCGTGCGCCAGGGAATGACGGCCAGCGCGGAAATCGTGACGGCCGAGCGGGACGGCGTGCTGATGGTCCCGAACCGCGCCCTGTCCCCCGTGCGGGCCCAGGGCGGCGCTGCCACGGGCGGTCAGGCGCAGGGCGGCGCTGCTACGGGCGGTCAGGCGCAGCGCCCCCCGGGGCAGGCTCAACGCCCGCAGGGCCAGAGCGGCCAGCCGACAGAGGCGCGGACCCGCGTTCAGCAGCGTCAGGTCCAGGTCCAAACACCGAACGGTATCGAAGCGCGCACCGTGCAGATCGGGATCTCCAACGATACGAACACCGAGGTGGTCTCCGGGCTCGAAGAGGGAGACGTGGTGGTTCTGCCCACCACGGCGGCGCGCGCGGCCGTCCCCGGCGCCCGACCGGGAGGCGCGGGAATTACCACCTTTGGCCCCGGGCCCGTTGCGAGGCCTGGGGGCTTTTGACATGACTGCGGTCGACGTCCTCGCCGGAATCCGGCTCACGACCGAGCGGGACCTCGAGACGACGGCTGCAGAACGCTCCGTCACGACCCCGGCGCAGTCGCCGGCCGATTCCCGCGGGCTTCGGCCTGAGACAGGGGACCCGAAACCAGCATCCCAGCCCATTGCTGTCGAGCCGCCCGTGATTCGCATTCGCGGGATCACGAAGGTCTACGAGCTGGGAGAAACGACTGTCCACGCCCTGCGCGGCGTTGACCTCGACGTGCGCCGCGGCGAGTTCGTCGCTATTATGGGACCGTCGGGATCGGGGAAGTCGACCCTCATGAACGTCATCGGCTGTCTCGACCAGCCGACGAGCGGCACCTATGAGCTGGATGGGATCGAGACCAGCCAATTGGGCGACGACGCCCTGGCGGAGGTGCGGAATCGCCGCATCGGGTTCGTCTTCCAGATGTTCAACCTGCTTCCGCGCGTGCCGGCGGTCGAGCAGGTCCAGCTCCCGCTGCTCTACGCCGGCGCGAAGAACAAGCGAGAGCGCGCCATCGCCGCGCTCGAGGCCGTCGGGCTGGGCCATCGGCTCAACCACAAACCGAGCGAGATGAGCGGAGGCCAGCAGCAGCGCGTCGCCATCGCGCGCTCACTGGTCACGGAACCGGCCATCATTCTCGCCGACGAGCCCACGGGCAATCTGGATACGCGCAGCAGCGAGGAGATCCTTGCCCTGTTTCAGAGTCTCAATCGCGAGCGCGGCATCACCATCGTCCTGGTGACCCATGAGCCAGACGTCGGCAACCACGGCGACCGCGTCGTCCACATTCGGGACGGTCGAGTGCAGGAAGACCACACAGTGGAGCGCCCGATTCGCGCGGCCGACGTCCTCGCGCATCTGCCGGCGGAGGATGGGGACCGATGAACGCCGTCGAAGCGCTGCGGGTCGCGCTCCGGGCTTTGATGGCCAACAAGCTCCGCGGCGTCCTCACGATGCTGGGCGTGATTATCGGCGTCGCCGCCGTGATCACCTTGATGTCCATCGGGCGCGGCGCCCAGCAGCAGATAACCGAGCAGGTCCAGAGTCTCGGCACGAACCTCATCTTTGTGTCACCTGGCGCACAGCGGCAGCAGAGCAACGTCCGGACGGCGGCGGGAAACGCCCAGACGCTCAGCTACGACGATGCGAAGGCTATCGCGGATAGCTTCCTGGGGAACCTGGCCGCCGGCGTCGCGCCCGAGCGCGCCGTGGGCGGGGCGCAGCTCATCTACGGAGGGCAGAATCTCCAGACGCGCATCGTCGGCGTTACCCCCGAGTACCAGGACGTGCGAAATTTCCACACCGCAGAGGGCGACTTCATCGCACAGCAAAACCTGGATGCCCGCTCCCGCGTGATCGTGCTCGGGGCCAGCGTCGCGACCAACCTGTTCGGCGATCAGGACCCCGTGGGCCAGAACGTCCGCGTGAGCGTGTTCGGCCGCTCCGGCAGCATCATGAAGGTCATCGGCGTGATGCAGAGCAAGGGCGGTGGCGCGTTCCAGAATCTCGACGACCAGGCCTTCGTTCCCCTCACGACGGTCAGCGCGCGACTCCAGCCGGCTCGCACGCCGCGGGCCGCGGACATGGTGACGACAATCACGATCCAGGCGGTCGATGAAGACGCGGTCAACCCCCTGATCCAGGCCGTCGGCGACCTGTTGCGCACCCGGCACCGCGTGGCTCAAGACGATTTCGTCATCAGCTCCCAGCTCGATTTCTTGGCGACCATCAGCCAGGTCACCGGGTTGTTTACCGCCTTCCTCGGGGCCATCGCCGGGATCTCGCTCGTCGTCGGCGGCATTGGAATTATGAACATCATGTTGGTATCAGTAACGGAGAGGACCCGCGAGATCGGGATTCGCAAGGCAGTCGGAGCGAAGCGACGCGACATCCTCTCGCAATTCCTCGTCGAGGCGGTCGTCGTGAGCGCGGCGGGCGGGATCATTGGCATACTTATGGGCACCGGACTCTCGCGGCTCATCTCCGAGCTGCAGCTCGGGGGGCAGTCGATACCGAGCGTTGTGGCGCCGGATGCCGTGCTGCTGGCATTCACGGTGTCCGCGACCGTCGGCCTCTTTTTCGGTATCTATCCTGCAATGCGCGCGTCCCGGCTCAACCCCATCGACGCGCTGCGGTACGAGTAGCATATGGCACCAATAAACGACGCGACCGTGCTCGTCGTCGACGACGAGCGCAACGTGACCCAACTTGCGAAGCTTTATCTCACTTCAGACGGCTTTCGGGTGGAGACCGCGACCAACGGCCAGGACGCGCTCCAGCACGTCCACACCTCGCGCCCGGACCTGGTTGTGCTCGACCTGATGATGCCCGGCATGGACGGATGGGAAGTTTGCCGCAAGCTCCGCGCCGAAGGCGACATCCCCATCATTATCCTGACCGCGAGAACCGACGACGTGGACAAGATCGTCGGACTCGAGCTGGGGGCCGACGATTACATCACCAAGCCGTTCAACCCCCGGGAGCTCGTCGCCCGAACGAAGGCTGTGCTCCGGCGGTATCAGAGCGGGAAGAACCCTTCCCGGTTCGTGCACCTCGACGGTATGGAAATCGACGCCGATGGGCGGGAAGTGCGCATCAATTCCCGCCCCATCGATCTGCGTCCCAAAGAGTTTGACCTCCTGCTCACCCTCGCGCGCAACCCGGGGGTTGTGTTCGACCGCGAGCGCCTCATCCATTTCGTTTGGGGTTACGACTACGTGGGCGACACACGAACGGTCGACGTCCACGTCGCCGGGCTCCGGGACAAGATCTCCGGATCGAGCGTACGAATCCAGACGGTATGGGGCGTTGGCTACAAGCTCGTGACGACGTAGCATGTTTCCTCGTGGGCTCAGAGCCCAGCTCGTCATATCGTTTGCCGCGGTCATTCTGCTCTGTCTTGCCCTCGCCGGGTCGGCTTTCGCCTACCTGCTCCAGCCCTATCAGACCCAGCAGGCGCTGAATCGCCTGGCCACTCTGGCCGTTCCGCTGGCCGTCCAGGTCCGCATCCTCGAGGTCCAGGGCTCCACCCCAGAGGAGATTGGCAGCTTCCTCGACGACCAGGCAGACGATCTGAACTTCCGAATCCTGCTCTTGCGCCAGGACAATTCCGTCGTCCTGTACGACACGGGCGGGACGCTAGCAGGCCGGATCATGCACTTCCAGGGAACGAGGCCGAACGACTACTTCAGCCCCGTGATGCAGGGAACGGCCGACATACCGGGCGAGGGCACGCTCGCCATCGTGTCGGTCAATGCGCCGCCGACGTTCTCGGGATTCGAGCGGACGCGCCGGCAGACGACGTCTCAGCTCCCGCCACGGCAGTACTCCGTCGCCCTCGCCGCCCCCGTCGCGAGCCTCGGCGCGGAGTGGCTGCAAGTTGCCCGACGTCTCGGCCTCGCCGGGCTCATCTCCCTCGTCGCATCGGTGACCGTGGCGATGCTCCTCGCGCGGTCCATCTCCAAGCCACTTGCGACCATCACACGGGCATCCGAGGCGATGGCGCGCGGCGACTACAACCAGCGGATCCCCACCCGCGGCCACGACGAGATCGCCCGACTGGCGACCGCCTTTAACCTCATGGCCGAGCAGGTGGCGAAGTCCAACCGAACGCTGCGCGCCTTCCTGGCCGACGTCTCGCATGAGCTCCGAACACCGCTCACCAGCGTCGAGGGGTTCTCCGAGGCAATTCTGGACGGCACGGCGCACGACCCAGATGCTATCGCCGAAGCGGCGCGAATCATCAAGGAGGACGCCACGCGCATGGAACGGATGGTGGAGGACCTCCTGTACCTCTCGAAGATCGAGTCCGGGCAGATCCAGATGGAGACGGAGGTCGTGAACCTCTCCGAGCTGGTCGACGGCGCGCTGAAGCGCGTTCGGCTCCGCATGAACGGTCGAGAGCTCGTCGTCGACACGGCATCGGAGCCGCTGTTCATCACGGCAGACCCGCACAGAATCGACCAGGTGCTCGACAACATCATCGCCAACGCGGTCACCCACAGCCCCGCGGGCGGCCGCGTATCCGTCTCCACTTTCGCCCGCGACGGCATGGCGTGCGTCCGAATCCACAACACCGGGTCGTTCATCCGCGAGGAAGACCGCGATCGGATCTTCCAGCGGTTCTTCCGCGGGAGCGTCGACGGGGAAGGGACCGGGCTGGGTCTCGCGATCGCGTCGGAGATCGTTCGCTCGCACCGAGGACGGATCGAGCTGGCAACGTCGGAGCAAGACGGCACCGCGTTCACGGTGGCGCTCCCGCTCGTCACGCGACCGGCCCCGCGGAACCTCGTCGCAGCGGGCATGTGACGTCGCCTCGTGCCGGGTGCTTCGGCCAACGTTTCAACGTCCCGTCGTTTCGATCGCCATCCACCGCTGGCGCGTTACGCGTCGTGACCAATTTGTCTGACAGCCATTGACGTTGTCGACTGCACGCGGGTATTCTTCCGGCTTGCGGATGTACCATCCACCGGGGCAGAACGCTCGGATCATGGCGAATACCACGAACCTGATACCGAGGCTGCTCCTCGTCTCGACGATCGCGCTGGTCGCCTGGGTCCTGGCGCACGCGTCCGCGCGGGCGTCCACGGTTGTGCCAACGTCGACGGCGACGCCGTGGCCGACCTCTACGCCGACGCCGCCCCCGCCAACGTTCACGCCGACCGCGACCTACTTCCCTCCGACACCCGTGCCCAGCAATACGCCGACGCGGGCGCCCGTCGCAACGCAGTTCTTCTACGGAGCCGCGGAAGCGACCGCGGAGCTGGTCCGAGGCTCGCCGGTCATCGCCAACGTCACCGCCCAACGCCCGACATCATCCCCCGCGCCGACGGTATCGATAGCGCCAGGCCAGCCGCCGCCCACTCTGGACATCGGCGCCTGGATCATGCCCCAGCAGATCGAAGCCGAAGCGCGCATGACCGCCGTGGAGGCCCGAGCGCAGGCCTCCGCCACCGCGCTGGCACGGATCGCGCTGACGCCGCAGTTCCAGCCCACCCCGTCGATCGACGTGTCCATCATGTCCGCCATTCCGTCGAAGATGAAGCTGGCTGGCCCCGTGCAGCCGGAGGACGGCGGCGATACCCCGACCGGCGATCGCGGGGCCAACGGCCTGCCCCTCCCACCGCCCATTCGGTACGCGGGGGTTCCCGCCCAATCGACGGAGGCCGCATGGCTCGATTCCTCGACCCTGTGGCTCGGCGTTCCGCACCGCAGCCAGTTCGACGGAACGCTGTACGCGCCCACGAATTGCGGTCCCGCCTCTTTGGGCATGGTCTTCGAGGCCTTCGGCCTCAAGGGCTATCCGACCGACGCGATCCGTGGTGAGGTCAACCGCCTGCAGGGGGACAGCAACCCCGACGACGGCACGTCCTTGTACGCGATCGCGGCCGTCGCGCAGCGCGCGGGCCTCGTTCCCGTCGGCATTTCGAAGCGGTGGACCCTCAAAGACGTACGGGCCGCCCTGGAACAGGGTCAGCCCGTCATCACGCTCACGCGCTATGCAGACCTGCCGGGCAATGGACGGCTCGACCCCGGCACGAACCATTACATCGTGCTGACCGGAGTCAAAGGCGATCAGTTCATCTACAACGATCCGGCCTACGCCCAGGGAGCGGGTCGCGCGCTGCTGATGCCACCGGAGACGCTCCTCCGCGCCTGGGCCGACGCCGACATCCCCGCGCACGCGGTGGCCTTCGCCCTGGATGCAAGCGGCGCAGCGCTCCTCTCCCCGAGCGCGATTCGCCATTTGACGTATCCCGATCCCGATGTCAACGCGGCAGTGCTACCCGGATCGGACGACGCGTTCGCCATCGATCCGAGCGCGGCCATCTTCTGGCAGGCCGTGGTCCAGGGAATTGGAGCCCCATCGAGCGATGACCCGCCTGCGCTCCGGGCGGCGCCCGCGAGTCACAGACCGACGACCGGAGGAATGGGGCCGGCGTCCGGCATTGCCGATCCACCGCCGCCAATGCCCTGGCTCGCCCTGCTCCTCGTCATCATCTCGCTGGTAACGACGGCCGCGACGATTACGTTCGCGATGGCTCGCGTCATTCCAGCCGAAAACGACTAGCCGGGAACGTTCGTTAACATACCGTTTACGGTTCGCACACTTGCGTTCGGCGCGTTTCGCCTAGAATCCTCGTGGTCTGAGTCGGACGGTGTCCGCCAGCCGCGCGTCCGCCAGGAGTGAAGGGGTGTACGTGAAGCTCGTCATTGCTTTGATCATCGGCATCGTGATCGGCGTCGCGGGTGTGTACTCGCTCGGCTCTGCGCCGTTTACGTCTATCACGCCGCCCATCGCCGTGGGTCCCCGACCACAGGCCGAGATCCGGCCGACGGCGATCCCGACGCCCCCGTCCAACGGAGGGACCGCCCCGTCGGCGGACGCTGGCGACGCGCCGAGCCAGGTCTACGACCGGGTCAGCGCGGGAGTTGTGAACATCACCATCAGCGCCCAATCGCGCGACGTATTCGGGCGGACGATTCAGCAGCAAGGAACAGGATCCGGCTTCATCATCGACGACCAGGGCAGCATCGTGACCAACCAGCACGTCGTCAGCAACGCGCAGCGGCTCGACATCACCCTGGCGGACGGCTCCAGCTATATCGGGGAGGTGGTCGCGAGCGACGTCGCCGATGACCTCGCGCTCGTGCGACTCCAGGCGCCCGCGGACAAGCTGCGTCAGCTCACGATCGTTCGGCTGGGAGACTCCGGCAGCCTCAAGGTCGGGCAAACGGTCGTCGCCATCGGCAACCCCTTCGGGCTCGAGCGATCGGAATCCCTGGGCATCGTCAGCTCGCTCGGGCGCACGCGGCAGGGAATCGAGCAGCGCTTGATCACCAACATGATCCAGACCGACGCGGCCATCAACCCCGGCAATTCGGGCGGTCCGCTCCTGAACCTCCAGGGGGAGGTGATCGGGATCAACGAGCAGATCGAGGCCTCGCCCCAGGGAAACGTCGGCATCGGATTCGCCATTCCGGTGAACACCTTGAAGCGATATCTTCCCGACCTCCTCGCGGGGCGCGAGCCAAAGCACGCCTGGCTCGGAATCGCCGGCCGCGCCCTCACCCCGTCCCTGGCCGAGCAGCTCCACACGCCGGTCCAGCAGGGCGTGGTGCTCGCCAACACCACCCCCGGCGGGCCGGCCGCCCAGGCAGGGTTGCTCGGCAGCGGCCGTGGCGACGCGTCCGGCGCCGACATCATTACGGAGATCGACGGGCATCCCGTACGGAGTGTTGAAGACATCGCCCAGCTCATCGACCAGAAGGACCCCGGCGACACGATCCGCGTGACGTACGTGCGCGGCGGGCAAAACCAGACCGCGGACGTTACCCTGGGGACGTGGGAAAATAGCCAGGCGAGCGCTCGATAGCGAGCGCCCGAGCACGTCGACCAATCAGGGAAAGGAGGATCAAATGAAGTCTCTTCCGTTGGTACTGCGCACCGTATCCATCGTCGGCGCGGGACTTGCCCTGTGCGCCGCGGCGGTGGGCATCGCCGGGGCTCAGCCCGGCGGACCGCCCGGCGGCGACCGGCCGGTCCCATCCGATCATCCATGGGGCGGTCCACCGGGCGGTGACCAACCAGGGCCGCGCGCTCATATGTGGGGCGGGCCACCGGACGGCGCCGGCATGGGCGAGCTCCACGACGCGTTCCTCTCGGACCTCGCCGCGAACCTCGGAGTTTCCGAGGACGCGCTCACATCGGCCCTCCAGAAGACCCACGACGACATGCGGCCCATGATGGAGGAGCGCTTCCAGGCGATGCGCGAGCGCATGCAGGATCGCATGGGCGGCGGTGGGCCTCGCCCCAGGCCCGGCGCGGGTGGCGCATTTGGCCGCATGCGCGGGCCCGCCCAGGGCGATGGCGCGGGAACCGGGCCCGGTATGGGGCCGCGCGAGATGCTCGCGACGGTAGCGGACGTGCTCAACATGGATCCCGACGATCTTCGCCAGCAGCTCGAGGGCGGCGCAACGATCGCTGAGATCGGACAGAACCAGGGGATCGATCCGGACGCGCTCGCCGATCAGCTCGCGTCGGCGTTCGAGGACCAGTTCCGGTCGCGCATCCACGACATGATTCGCCGGGCGATCGATCGACCGATTCCGGGCATGGGCTTGGGACCGCGGTAGCCTTCGCGCTGTTTCGCTGGGCCCGTCCGGGTCGTGCCGAGCTGGCCCGCGGCTTAGCGGGCCGCGGTGGTCGGTGAGGACCGCTCGAGCAGGGCGCGAACGCGTGCGACGATCGCCGCCCGATCGAAGCTGTTGAAGCGGGCGGCCAGGAGCATCGACACGTCCCCGGCAAAGAACCGCTCGTACAGCACCTGCCGACCGGCAAACGAGCTGCAGGCGAGGTCCCAGGCGAGCCGAAAGAGCCGCACGCGATCGCGGCCGTTGAGCGTCGCCGACTGGTAATAGCGGTCGATGTCCCCCATGAGGTCCGGCGCCGTCACCTCGCGATCCGTCGGCGTAGCCATGAGACCACTGGACCCGATAAGCTGGAGGATCTCGATCAGTCGCGGATAGACGCGTGGGTAGTAGTTGCGCGCCGTGTTCATGATGTCCGGGTTGGGGTGGACGAAGCCGTTCTCATCGGTCACGGCGTCCGCCTCCGCGGCGCGCACGAACGACCGAAGCGTCTGCGTGGCGTCGACGATCTCGCCGAGGAGCTGCTGGTAGGCGGGCAGCTCCGTCCGCCCGATCGCTTCCGCGACCAGGCTCGCCACGCCGAGCACGAACTCGGTCTTCGCCAGGTTCTTCGTCGTGAACTGATGGATGCCGTGCAGGAAGATGGGCGTCTCGCGAAAGAGCCGGTTGCACAGCGCGATGTCGCCCTTGAGGAACACGCGCTCCCACGGGATCACGGCCTCGTCGAAGATGACGACCGCGTCCATCTCCTCGTACCGCGCCGTGAGCGGGTGCTCCGACGTGGAACGGCCGACGTCGAAGCTCTCCCGACACACGAATTTCAGGCCAGGCGTGGCGACCGGACACGCGAAGGCGAAGGCATAGCGGGCGGCGTCGCTGGGGTCCGTTCGGGATGGCGACGGGAACACGTGCAGCTCGTCGGCGTACGGCGCGAGGGTGGCCAGCATCCGGGCCCCGCTCACGACCAGCCCCTGAGCGCTCTCACCCACGATGTGGAGAGGAACGTCGGGATCCGCCTGCTGCGACTGCGTCCGCGCGCGATTCGTCTGCGGATCCACGAACGCATGGGTCGCGCACAGGTCGCGCTCCCGGCTCATCTGGTAGTACCGCTCGATCCGCTCGCGAAATTCGTCGCCATTCCGCCCGAAATAGGATGAGCACGAGGCCGCGCCGGCCAGGATCGCGTTGAGGTAGTCCGGCGTTCGACCGAGCATGCCGCCGCTAAAGTCGGCCCAGCGCTTGAACATCGCACGGCGCCGAACGAGGTCGTCAACGGACCGAGGCTGGAGGAAGGACAGGCCGACCGCGTTTCCCGTCGACGGCGATGGATAGGTGAAGTCGGACTTGGCAGATGGATCGCATTGGAGATCGTAGAGCTGAGCCAGCGTGGCGGCGGCGCGGCCAAGCACCGGGTGCGTGGTCACGTCCGCCACGCGCTCGCCCTCGAACCAGATCTCCCGTTCGTCGCGCAGGCCGTGAAGGTATTCGCTCCCGCTTCGCGCCGGCATGCTCTCTCCTCGTCGGTCTGGCTGGTCGCCCAACGCGCGCGATGAGCAGCCGCGGCTATTTTCGCCGATTGGCCGGCGCCTTGCAGGAAGGGGCGCGTGTGCGGTAGGAAACACAGCACGCGCGGGCCAACCCGTTCACGCTGACCCCTGTTCTCCGAGCGCGTCAACAGATCTGTTGGGGGACGAATGCGCTTTCACATGCACCTCTTGCCGACCTATTTCCCGGGCGAGGACCCGCCGTTCGACGGGTATTTTCGTCAGGTGCTGGAGCAGGTCCAGCTCGCGGAGGAGCTGGGGTTCGAGTGCTACTGGTTCACCGAGCATCATTTCGTGCTCTACGGCGGCCCCGTCCCAAACCCGGCGCTCATCATGTCTGCCGCGGCCGCTCGCACCTCGCGGATCCACCTGGGGTCCGCCATCTCGATCCTTCCGCTGCATCATCCGGTCCAGATCGCCGAGGACTACGCCATGGTCGACGTCGTCTCGGGCGGGCGGCTCGAGTTCGGCGTCGGGATCGGGAATGCGCCCGGCGACTTCGAGGTCTACGGCGTGCCGCGCGACGAGAGCCGAGAACGGTTCGAAGAGGCGCTGGAGATCATCACGAAAGCGTGGACCAAGGACTCGTTCAAGCACGACGGACGATTTTGGCGCCTGCCCGACGCGGCCATGTATCCACGGCCGATCCAGAAGCCGCACCCGCCCATCTGGCTCGCGGGCACGTCGGAATCATCGCTGCGGATGGCCGGGCTTCGCGGCTTCAACATCATGACCGTCGCGCACCCGTTTCCACCGGAGCGCCTGCGACCGTCGGTCGCCGCCTACCGGGCCGGTCTGGCGGAGGGCGGCCACGACCCGGCGACCCACTTCTGCAAGCTCCACGTGCGCGTCTGGATCGAGGAAGACGGCGCCCACGCGAAGCAGGTCGCCGAGCGGGCGATCCAGCGCTACGACGAGCGGCAGATCGAGGCGCGCATTGGCGTCTTCAGCAGCGGGCAGCCGCGGCCGTCGTATGACTGGGAGGGGATGCGCGCCCAGGGCCGCAACGTCTACGGCACGCCCGAAGAGTGCATCCGCGGGATCGAGGCCACGCGGAGCAACTACGACTTCGACATCCTGAGCGTGACCTTCAACTTCGGTGGGATTCCGCACGCCGAGGTCTTGAAGGCGATGCGCCTTTTCGCGGCCGAGGTCATGCCGAGATTCCGGGGAGACGAGCCGGCTACGGGCCGCGACGGCGCCGCCGCTCGATCGGTCGCTCCGGCGTAAGCCCCGCATTGTCACCGTTACTGAGAAACGCCGGCGGTGAAAGTCTGCCCAATCCGCGGGGCGTCAGTTCGAGCCACGTGGTTTTCCGCTTCGACTCGCTGGTCAAGAATCTCCGCCTCCGCCCGCGCAAGCCCTGGCGCCCCCGACAATAGGACACTGAATATCGAGGTCACCGCGATGAGCACGGCGAGGGGGACCGACAAGCATTGTGAAAATCGAGTCCCGTGTGCGGACATAGCGTCTCCTTTCGATGTAGCGGGCAGCAGCAAACGGGCGCTTGAGCAAGAACGTACCTCACGGTCGCACGTCGTCAACGGGGTCCGGCGGAAATGGGGTCGAAAGCTCGACTCGGTCGTCGATGGCCACCCATTCCTCGAGGGACGGCGGATCCCCGTCGGCTTGGACCAGGGCCCAGTCGTCTTGGAACTGGATGACGCGATACAGCTCCCCGGGCTGGGCGACGAACAGGGGCGAGTCGTCGACGCCGTAAGCCTGGGTTGGGCTCCGGACGGCAAGCCAGTACGGGCGATAGGCCCCGCCGATGCCCTCAGAGCCACCGCCGGGCCAGATCAGCATCTCGGTGCCCGTCCAGAC
>DASRDP010000063.1 GCA_035652535.1 Chloroflexota bacterium | reverse complement strand
GATCCCTCGATCCGCGAGTCGTCGAGGTGGGCGCGCACGGCGTGAGCCACGCTCAGCTCGACGCCCTCCCGCGCGCGGATGCCTGCCGAGAGATCGAAGAGAGCCGCCGCGCGATCGAGGGGGAGACGGGCAGAACCATCTCCACCTTCTGCTACCCCCACGGCCAATTCGACGGGCTTGTCAAGCAGATGGTCCGGGCGGCGGGATTTATCGGCGCGTGTTCCACACAGCCCGGCGTCAGCAACGCCGGGGATGATCCTTTCGCTCTGGCACGGCTCGTCATGACCTGTGACACGCAAGCATCCGACCTGGAGCGACTTTTCGCGCGTGCCCCGCTTGGTCCTGTCCCGGAACGTCGACGCACCTGGATCTGGCGCGTCGTGCGACGCCAGCGCGCCGCGGTTCTGCGACACCTCAGCGGATCGGCGAAGCCATGAGGCTCCGGGGCGGAGCAGAGGGCACGCGATCCCCGTCGCGCGCATTGGATTACCTCCGCCAGTCCTGGACCGACCTGCGCGCCGCGCGCCCATTCGGGCTCCAACTCGCGCGGGCCTCAGCGTGTCTCGTATCCGCCACGCTCCTCACGGGCATCCTTGGCTATCTCTACTGGACGGCTGCCGCGCGCGGTGCCAGCCCAGGAACGGTGGGATATGCCGCGGCGCTCGTCTCCGCCATGGCGCTCGTGAGCGCGCTCGGCGGGATAGGAGCGGGCCTCGGGATGACCTACGTTCTGCCGCGCGCGGGCGCCAGATGGAGCGCCACGGTCAACGCCGCGCTCGCCCTCGTCTTTCTGGTCTCCGCGCTCCTCGCGCTCGGATTCGTTTGCGGCGCGGCCGCGCTCCGCGTCCAGCTCGGCGAGCTGGCCGAATCACCGATGCAGCTCTGGACTTTCGTGGCCACATGCGCCTTCTGGAGTACGTCGCTGATCCTCGACGACGTTTTGATGGTCGAGAGGTGCGCGGGGTTGCTGCTCCTTCGACACGCCGTGGCGGCGCTGGTGCGACTGGGCGCGGTGCCCATTGTCATTGGCCTGTGGGGCGACGACGCCGGCTTCGGCCTCGCCGCCGCGTGGGGCGCAAGCGCCCTCATCTCTACAGCCATCGTCGTGGCCCCATTCTTCCGACGAAACCCCAGTGGCCGTCAATTCCGGGCCGACCTCGACATCCGGGCGGTGACGCAGGTCCTTCCCCTCGCCGTGAAGAACCACGGTTACGTCCTGATGGCTATGGCGCCCTATTTGCTCCTCCCTCTCATGGTCTCCAACATGCTTTCGCTCGAAGACAACGCCTATTACTACACGACGTGGATGATCACGATGCAGCTCCTGACCATCGTGACGTCGACCAACAACGCGCTTTTCGCCCACACGGCGTCAGCGGGAGTGCTTGACCGACGCCATCTGAACCAGGTGCTTGTCGCCATGCTCGCGGTCGTCGTGCCCGCGGCGCTCTTCCTTTTGATAGCAGGCCAAGCTGCGCTTGGCCTGCTTGGCAGCGGGTATGGCGAACATGGCGGGCCGCTGCTGGTGTGGCTGGCGCTCCTCGCGATCCCGAAGACGGTGACCGAGCTGTACGCGACCGTCATGCGGGTACGCAGGCGCTTTGGGGCGGCAGTCCGTCTCATTTCCTTTGGGTCCATCTCGACGCTCGCCGTGGCGGGCGCCACGATGCGCGCATGGGGGCTCCCCGCGGTGGGCATCGCATATTTCTCCTGTTTCTCCGCGGCAGCGCTGTACTGCGCATATGACCTCTGGTGGCGCGCAGATCGTCATCGCCAGAAGGGCGGGCCCCGATCCGCGGCGGCATGGCTGCCTCGAACGTGACGCAGAGCAGATGGTGGGCCGCCGCGGTCACGGTTCTGTTGCTCGCGTTCGCGTTGATTGCGTGGCCAACGGTTGTTCCGAGTCAGGTTCCGGGCCCCCTACCGGACAGCCGCGATTACGCCTTCGCTGCCGAGGGCCTGCTTCATGGCGCGTATGAGGTGTCTTGGGACGGCCCATCCCATGTGCCGAGGTACTCACCAGGCTTCTCGATCCTCCTCATTCCGGCCGTGGCCGTCGGCGGCATCAGCGGCGCGGTGTGGGTCCCCTTCGCTTCGGCGCTCCTGTTGGGGGTTCTGGCGGCGATCCTGGCGTCGCGCATCGGAGAGCCGCTCGCAGCACCCGTGGCCGTCGCCGCGACTCTATTTACCGCCGCCTCCATCCTGTTTTCGCGCATCGTCATGAGTGACCTGCCGTCCGCCTGTCTCGTGGTGCTGGAGATGGCCATGCTCGCCATAGCCGAGCCATCAACGTCGTTTCTCGCGGCCGGCGTCATCGCAGGAGCGCTCGTGTGGATTCGACCCACCAACTTCGTCCTGCTTGGCGCTGGTCTTGCCGCGTGCTCCGCCCGCGCCACGTGGCGACGACGCGCCCTTCTGTATCTCGTCGCGGCAATGCCACTGGTCGTCGGTCTCGCGCTCTGGCAATGGAGCGCATATGGATCGCCGCTGGCGACCGGATATCAGGCGCAGGGCTTCGGCAGGGATGGAAGCGGAGGCATCGGATCGCTTTTCTCCGTCACCAATCTCTGGAAAAGCCCACGATGGCTCGTCGACATGGACGCGCATCCACTGCACTGGCAGCTGCCGAACATCGTTCTGTACCCGCTGGCTCTCCTGGGCTCGGACTTCTTTCTCTCGCTCCCGTTCGTGTCGGCCATCGGGCTGTTCGGGCTTCTTCGATTTCGCGCGGTCTCCGGTGCGCGCGGCGCCGTCGGAAGATTTGGGGTCACCGCGCTGCTCCTCACCCTCGCCGTCCACCTTCCCTACTGGTACCAGGCCGAGCGATTTCTCATGGCGCCGGCGGCCATCGCCAACGTCGTTGCCGGTGTCCTGCTGGGTGACTGGATCGCCCAACGAAAACCCGGACTCCACGCAGCCCGGATCTCGCGCCCGCGGGTCTCGCGGCTTGCATTCGACGCGATTGGTCCCCCGCTTGTGGCCATCCCGGTCATGCTCGCGGCGGTCGGCCTCATCCGGGTTTCGACACCCCAGGGTCTCTTGCAGGGGGCGGTCGGCGTCTTCGTAGCCGCACGCCAGCAGCTCGGCCACGTTCACCGGACCCTCGATTACTACGCATTGGATGAGCCAACCCCCGGTTCGTAAGCGGCGCATACGACCTCCTGGACAAACCGGTCCGCCAACGCGTAGGCTGTGCCGTCGCAAATCCTGTGAACGTGGGATGCCGATGCGAAAGATCCGGATGCTCCAACGAATCATGTCCTTCGCGCTCGGAGCCGTAGCCGTGGTGCTGACCACCTCGAGCTGCACGCCACCGGCTGCTGGCGGCTCCCCGCCGTCCGAATCGGCAGCGGATCGCGACTGGTCTGCGCTGGTCGCGGCTGCCAAACAGGAAGGGAAAGTCGTCATCATCGGACCCGCGGGCGCGGACGTCGAGGAGGCGTTGACCCAGCCGTTCGAACGTCACTACCCGGAGATCTCCGTCGAATATACTGGCCCGCCGCCGCCACAGATCCCGCCACGGCTCCTCACCGAGCGCGCCGCCGACCAGTACACCACCGACCTGATCATCGTCGGCACCACCACCATCGTCGGCACGCTCATGCCTGCCAACGCGCTCGATCCCATCCGACCATTCCTGGTCGGGCCGGACGATCGCAACGAGTCCGTCTGGCGCGGGGGCCAGTTCGATTTCGCCGACGAGGGGGGGCAGTACAACCTCGTCGTGGCTGGGCGCGTCCAGATCCCGTTCATCTATAACCCGACGCTCGTCTCCCCGAGTGAGTTCAGCTCCTACCAGGACCTGCTCGATCCCAAGTGGAAGGGGAAGATCGCGATGCTCGATCCGCGCGTGCCGGGCGCGGGACTCGACATGATGACCTTCTTCTATACAACGCCGTCGCTGGGCAAGCCGTTCATCGAGCAGCTTTTCGCCCAGGAGCCGAACGTCGCGCGAGACGACCGGCAGATTCTCGATTGGGTTGCCAAGGGCCAGTACCCCTTGGCCATTGGCCCGAGTGGCGTTCTGGCGTATGAGCTGAAGGGCCGCGGCCTACCCCTCGAGCTGTTCCCGGGCGAACAGATCAAGGAGGGCAGCTTCGTTTCCGGAAGCAACGCGACGATCGCGGTGGCGAACAGGGCTCCGCACCCGAACGCCATCAAGGTCTACCTGAACTTCATCCTCTCGCCCGAGGGTCAGCTCGAATGGAGCAAAGCCTCGGGACTTGCCAGCCGCCGGAGCGACGTGCCCACCGACTTCCTGCCCGAGTCCGTCGTTCCCAAACCCGGCGTCGCCTACCAGGAGAACTACAAAGAACGCTACATCTCCATGAAGGATGAGGTGACGGACCTCCTCGCCGGCTTGATCAAGAGCTGATCGAAGAGCGCGCGACCGAATCGGAAGGCGCTGGGCTAAGCTCCACGCCCGCGGCGCAGCAGCCACCGAAGCGCGGAGCGCCAGGCCGGTCGGCGGACGTCTTGCAACTCCGACGGGAGATCGTGGGGAGCGCGGCTGCCATGCTCGGTCGGCGTTCGTCCTCGGGTGTACTCAGCCAGATCGTCGCCGATATCCCGAATCTCAGCCAACACTTCCGCCAGCAGCTCTTCGACATCCCGCGCCCGGCGGCTGTACGCTGACGCCTGAACGAACCGCGCCGCGACGCCGAGGAAGATCCCGAAGAGCAGAATCCACGTCCCAACCTCCGGCTCGAACCATGCGACCATGCCGCCGGCGACGGCGATGAGGACGGCGACGACGAAGAGCAGCCAGTGCATCGATCTCCCATGGCGCTGAGCGCTCGGACGATCATAGGGCACGCGGCCGCCGGCCATCACTGCAACCGCTTGACGCACTCGGCCTCATTTTCGAAAATGCCACCGCCATGACAGAGACGCGATTGAGACCATTTGACCACTGGCTGTTCATCGGGACGCCGTCGGACTTGCTGGCGCCGGTCGCCGCGCAGGGGCGCGAGGTGCCATTCGCAGTGGGCGATGTGCTCTTTCGCGAGGGAGATCCCTCCGACGGCCTCTACATCATTCTCAGCGGCTCAGTCCGCGTCTCGGCGGCCGACGAGCGAGGAGAGATTCAGGTCGCCATCGCCCGACGGAACGAGGTCGTCGGCGAGATGGGCGTGTTGGACGGTGAGCCGCGCTCCGCGACCGTGACCGCAGCGGAGCCCGGTTCGGCGTATTTTCTGCCGTCGCGTCCGATCATCGCCCTGCTCGAGCAATCGCCGATCACGTGCATGCGACTCATGGCGATCCTCGCGCGGAAGCTGCGGGAGACGAACGCTTCCATTGCGGACGTCGCGGGCGTCGCGTCGGCGGAGCACGTTTCGCAGGCGCTCGCCGCCGATTCCGTTGAGGCTTCAACCGAGCCCCCGCGAAACCGGTCCGAGACCCGATCGTATCTCGAGCGTGCGTTGCCGTTGATGGATCGGATCGACGGACACTTTCGACGGTGGCTGGAGATTGCGACGGCCG
>DASRDP010000062.1 GCA_035652535.1 Chloroflexota bacterium | reverse complement strand
AGATCCTGTTGTTCCTTGGTTAGCATCCGCATCCTCGTTGGATGCGCCTCCTTGAACGGACGGGCCCCTTGGACTCCTGGCCCGCCGTTCACGCAGGCGCTTGCATTACCGCACCTAGGCTACCGCAACTGTTCGGGTTGTGCACGCGTTGCGTCGTGACATGATCGCGCGTCACATTCGGGGATGTGACCGCCCATCGAGATGAGCGGCGAGCTCGTGAACGCCCAGGAGAGCCTCAGATGAAAAACCAGGTCAGCACCTGGTCTGGGAGACGAACTTCATCGCGGACCTGCGGCCGGCCGCCGTCGGCAACCGCCCCCGCCCGAAAGGCCACGGCGTACGCATCATGGGGTTCGAGATCGCGGACATCGTCTACGCGGGCCAATCCCGGAGTGGCCGGTGGGGATCTACCACACGGCCCACGACCCTGGCGCCTTCATCCTCGGTCTGCTCATCTTCCTCCTTGCTCAGCGTGCGACCGCCGACGGACGGCCGTCCGACCCGCGCGCTATGATATCCACTCTCGGAGTGGAAATGATGGACACCGGGAATGCCTCCGCCTGGCACCGGCGATGACGCGCGCTCGCATAGGAGTCGTGGGGCTTGGACGCCGCGGCTCGGAGCACATCGAGACGCTGGCCGCGCTCCCCGATCGCTTCGAGCTGGTCGCGGTCTGCGACGTCTCTGAGTCTCTCGCTCAGGAGACCGCCGAGACCGTGGGCGCCGAGGCGTACTCGGATCTCAACGAGCTCTTTGACAAGGCAAAATTGGACATCGTGATCGTCGCGACGCCGGCCGACACCCATCATCTCGTTGCCCAAGCCGCCGCGGACCACGGGGTCCACATGCTGATCGAAACGCCGCTCGGGCTCACCCGACGAATGATGGACTCCATCATCGAGGCAGTCGCCCGGGCCGGAGTGAAGGCGGAGGTCGGCGAGCAGATGTGGCGCCGACCGCCCGACCGTCTGGCCAAGAAGGCCAGCGACGCCGGACTCATCGGCTCGGTCCTCCGCGTGTCGAGCTACTACGACGATGCGGGCCACAACAGTGTTTACCACACGATCGGCCGCATGCGGGTGTTCGTCGGCGCCGACGTCGATGAAGTGCGGGGCTTCACCCGCAGCTACGAGCGGATCGCCGTGAGGCCCGGATCATCTAAGCTGGTGGACGAGCACTGGAGCAGGGCCGAACTGATGTTCGCAAACGGGGTCGTGGGGGCGCTCACCTACGTAACGAACTGGACGCTGCCCCTCCGGGGCGGGCATCCCCGGTTCTTCTCGATCGAGGGCACCGAGGGATTCATCGTCACCGGTAATGGATCGCCCAACATGCTCCGACGCGTCGAACGTGGGCGAGCCGTCGACTACCCGCTGGTGGTCGAGACGCGGCGCGTCGCCGACCAGGACGTGCCAGTCCGCTTCGCGTACGAGACCGATCCGCCGATCGAGCTGCTCAACCCGTACCACGATCGCGTCCTCGATACCCCACGGTCCCGGACTCCAGGATTCGACGGCATCGGTCGTGCCTATGAGCTCGATCGCATCCATCGCGCTGTCACGGAAAACGCGGAGCCTGAGTACGGGCTCGATCGGGCCCGCCGCGACCAAGAACTGAGCATCACGATCACGGAAGCCGCCCGCCTGGGACGGACACTCCCCGCGCACCTGGACAGCCAGGAGACGGCCTGGGAGCGCGAGATCCACGAGGAGTTTCGTCGAGCCTACGGCTTCGATGTGAAGTAGCAAATCCACTCTTCCCGACGGCGGGAGGGGGCAAACGTCAGCGCCCCCGGGCGCCCTCGCAGAGCTTGCGCCAGGCCAGGATCGACAGGTCCGGTCGGAAGAGCTGCTCCGGCGGCGCGGACGTCAGCTTGATCATCTGATAGTCCTGGTTCGCGAACATCACCTGGTTCACCCAGCGGTAGAACAGCCAGTAGTAGGCCGCGAACCTCCACCGAGACGGGGCGCTACCCTCTTTGACGACCGTCTGGATCGCCATGTGGTGGTCCACGTCGACCGGGACATACCACGAGTAGATAGTGAATCCCGGCTGGTTCACGCGCACGAGGCACGGCAGGCCGACGGCCACTCGCTGGACGACGCTCTCGCCCCGGTAATACCAGTGGCGCGGGGGCCACTTCCCCAGACCGGGATACTCGTCCTCCGCGTGGACGTCATACGGCGTGTAGGTTACGTAGCGGCCGTCCTCGATCACGTCCACCTTGCTCCGGTTCCAGGCGTTCGGCGCCTTCCGGAAATAGCGCCAGATCGCTTCTCGGTGCAGATAGCGCGGATGCGCCTCGTCGATGGCGTTCTCCAGCGCGTACCGCCAGTTGCCCTGTCGAAGAATGATCCGTGTCCCGCGGAAGAAGGTCTTGCCGATCAGCTCCTGTGGGATACCGTCCTCGATTGGCGGCGGCTCCATCTCTCCCATGTAGATCCAGATCCATCCAAGCCGCTCCGCGACCGGATACGTCCGGAGCCGGACCTTGCCGCAAATCGGTGAGTCCGGACCGTCGGTCAGGGCGGCCACCAGGAGGCCTGTCTCCAGGTTGTAGGTCCAGCCGTGGTAGCCGCAGGTCAGCGTGCCGGGGAACTCCTGGCGCGCCCCGCCCAGCCCGCCGAATCGGTTCGCGCTGACCGAGAGCGGGACGCCCCGGTGCAGGCAACGATCGCTGAGCGCCCGCGCCTGTCCGTTGTCTCGAACGAACACGACCCGATCGCCCAGCAGCGTCCGGGCTACCGCCTTCCGCTTCAGCTCGGCCGATGGCAATACGGGATACCAGTACTCTCGGAAGCCCAGCGCCGCCATGTCGTACCGGGGCCAGCTGCTCCAGTCGGGCCGGCCGGAGAACGAGGCAGCGACCTGCTCGGAAAGGACCTCAGTCATCGGAGCTCCCACTCATAAACGTTCCACGCGATGTCGCTCTCCGGAACGGCGATCTTCGGACCGACGAGGCCGCTGACGAAGGCGGTGACGTTGAGGTTGAAGTAGAGAGAGATCACGCCGACGTCGTCGCTGAGAATGTGGACCATCTCAGCGAGCAGCCGCGCCCGCTCGGGCCGGTCCAGCGTGGCGTTGAACGTCGCGGCGAGCTCATCGAATCGTGCGTTCGTCCATCCGCCGCGGTTCACGCCCGTCCAGCGGTTCTCCGGTCGGGGCAGCTCCGCGCTGTTGTGCTGGGCGACGGTCGCCTCGCCCGACGGGCCACCGGTGTTGCTCAAGCCCGGATGCGTGTTCCGGAGCTGCGCGTCGCGGGAGAGGACCGCGGGCCAGACGGTCTCCTTGATATCGAAGCCGGCCTTACGCCAGTCGTTCGCCATCAGGGTCATCTCGGTCTCGTTCTGGGGCGACGTCAATACGGTCAGCTCCGGCGCGAGCCGCTCGCCACCGGGGCTCAGCCACACGCCGTCCGCCCCGCGGACGTACCCGCCCTCGCTCATCACCTGCTCTGACCGCCGGAGGTCGTATGGATAGCGCACTGCGGCCGCGTCGACCTCCTTGAACGCAGGCGCCGAAGGCGGGACGGCGGTCTCGCCGAAGATCCCTTCGTTCTCGAAAAGCGCCTCGTTGAGGGCCGCCTTGTCGACCGCGTACGCCAGCGCGCGCCGCACGCGCACGTCGGTCAGCGCGCGGGGGCTGGCGTACTCCGGGCGCTGCTGGATCATCGTCCACCGCCAGTACTGCGGGTAGAGCAGCACGGTGCCGGCGTTTCGGGCGCCCCACTCGCGCCGCAGGATCATCGCCTGCTGGAACGCAAGCGAGTCGTCGACCGTGACGTGGGCCTCGCCTGCCATCATGTTGGCGAAGGTCGTGTTGAAGTCCGGGATGAAGAGTAGGCGAATCCGCTCGATCTTCGGCCGTCCCAGCGCGTGGCCGTCGAAGGCCGTAGCCTCCAGGAACGAGCCGCTCTCCCACCGGTCCAGCTTGAATGGTCCGAGCCCGACGAACTCCGTGCTCCAGAAGGGCAGGGCCACGAATGTGTCCCAGTTGGCCTGACGGAACGGCTCCTCCAGGATGTGGCGGGGCAGGGGCGGAAACGATGGCGTGTTGCTGACACCGGACGCTTCGAGCACCCCGGCGTCCGCGTAGAGCGCCTTCCAGCGAATGACGAGGGTCTGCGGATCGGGGGCCGTCACCTCGTCCATGAGGCTGATGGGCTGGGACGCGGCCTGTCCAAGCTCGGGCGTCGAGTACAACCTCCAGGAGAACACGAAGTCCTCGGCTGAAAAGGGCTTCCCGTCGTGCCAGACGAGATTCGGTCGCATGTGATACTGGGTTTCCATCCGCCCGTCCTGGAACACCTGCCAGCTCTCCGAGTTGAGGCGAGGCAATTCGTCGGCCAAATAGGGGCGCGCGTCGCCGCGATCGTCTTTTAGCGCGAGGCCCGCGTTGAAGAAGCGCACGCCACTCCCGCTCGCGAATCCGAACGATTGCAGAGGCTTCGAAGCGAGGCTCGGCATCTCCGAGCGAGCAATGATGACGAGTGTTCGGCCCGACGGCGACGCCGGGGCCTGTTGGACGGCGGCACCCGGGCCGCCGCTGCTCGCCGTGGGTGCGCTCGCCGGCGCGCACGCGCCGGCGATCAGGACCAGCACACCAATTGCCGCTGCCATGGTCCTCGACATCAGCATCAGTCCGTCGGCCCGAGCCGATACAGCTCGGCGGCGTTGTTCCACACGATCCGATCCCGCTCGCGCGCGGGCACGCCCGTCGCCCAGCTGTCGACGATCTCGCGACTGCGTGGCCATGAGCTCGTGGCCTGCGGGAAGTTCGTGCACCAGAGGATGTTCTCTACGCCAAGATGGTCGCGGACTTTCATGGTCACGCGGTCGTACCACCCCGTCAGATAGCACTGCCTGCGGAAGAGCTCGGACGGCCTCAAGGGAAAGCCCTGCCCCTCATACCGCACCTTGTCATTCTCGAACTGATGATCCGTGTACTCCAAGAGGTACGCCGCCCAGCCCAGGGCGCTCTCGGCGAAGACGACCCTCATCCCAGGGAAGCGAAGCAAAATTCCGGAGAGAAGGAAGTTGACCAGGACGACCGCTGTGCTGGTCGGCCGGGTGAGCCCCTCGAGCGCGCCGCTAACGGCCGGCGAGAAGCCCGCGTAGGGTGAGAGCTGGTTGCTCGTGCTTGCGCCGGCGTGAAAGCAAAGGGGGATACCAAGCTCCTGGCATGTCGCCCAGATCGGGTCGTAGACCGGGTCGTTGATGTGCGCCACCTCCCGCAGGTCCATCGGGATTCCTGGGTAGATGACCCCTCGGTGGCCCATGGCCACGGCCCGTCGAATCTCGGCGGCGGCCTCCGGCGGATCCAGGGGGACGAGGCATTGAGGAACGAACCGGTCGCTTACAGCCGCCCACTCCTCGATCAGCCAGTCATTGTAGGCCTGCACGCAGGCAAGCTCGAGCTCCGGATCGGTGATCCGCCCAAAAGCCTCGCCGCCGACGCCCGCTACGGTGGGGTAGAGGACGCTCGCCTCCACGCCGTCAGCGTCCATTGCCTTGAGGCGCTCGGACGGATCACGGACCATGGGCGGCACGTCGGCCCAGCACTGGGGCTCCGTCGTCCGATCGGCGAAGAGCGCCGCACCCATTCCGGCTCCGCGCAGAGGGATGAGCTGGCCGTCCACGACCCATCGCTCGCTTCCATCGGCCTGTCGAGCCAGGCTCGGGATTCGGTCTCCGAACTTCGCGCGGGAAAGTCGCTTGATCCAGAGATCCGGCGGCTCCTGCACGTGGTCGTCCGCGCTGAGGAGCCGGTACCGCGTGGGCGAGCCGGCCGGGACAGCCTCCAGGGGGGCGCTCGGGCTAGTCAAGATGGTACACGCGCGCGGCGTTTGCATAGAGCATCTTGGTGCGCTCCTCCTCCGGCACGCCGGCCAGAGTCCGCTCGACGAACTCCCACGACCTCGGATACGTCGAGGTCGTGTGCGGGTAGTCGGACTCCCACATGATGTGGTCGATCCCAACCTCGTGCCGCAGCTCGATCCCCGAACGCTCATACCAGAAGTTCACATACACCTGGCTGCGGATCGACTCGCTCGGGCGGGTCGTGATCCCCTCAGTCCAGAGATGGCGCCGCTCCCATTCGTAGTCGCACGCCTCGAGGACGTAGGGGAGCCAGCCGACGCCCGCTTCGGCGCACACCCACTTGAGGTTCGGGTGGCGCGCAAGGATGCCGGAGAATACGAGGTTCGGGATGAGCTGCGCGACCGTCGCAGCCGTCGGGGACGTCAGAACCGTGTGCATCGCCCCGGGCCCGTGCCCGTCCCACCGGGGCATCGGGCGCACCGCCGCGCCGGCCGATTCGTGGAAATGCAGGGGCAGGTCCAGCTCCTCGCACGTCTGCCAGAACGGCTCCCAGAATGGATCCGCCAGGTGCGCGACGCCCCTCGCGATTCGGTTCGGCGACCCAAGCATGGTGATGCCCCGGTGCCCGTTTTTCGCCCCCCGGTGCACCTCATTGAGAAGCGTTTCGATTGGGCTGAGGTAGGGGAGGATCATGAGCGGGGCGAAGCGATCGCTCGCCTGATACCATTCGGCCTCCGCGTCGTTGTGCGCCTGCACGCAGGCGAGCTCGAACTCCGCCCCCCATTGATAAAACATGCCCCTCCCGGGGTCGTTCGGGAAGAGAACCTCGCCGTCGACCCGGTCTTCGTCCAGCGCCTCCGCGCGCTCCAGAGGGTCGTAGACCTTCGCCGGGACATCCTGCCAGCGTTGGGGGAAGACTTTGACATCGCCGTCACGGTCCCCCATCACCGCCGGGCAGTTCACCACACCCCAGCCGCCGGCGGGTTCGTCGTGAACGAACCAGCGGTCGCAGCGCTGGCCGTTCACCTCCATCTCGCGAACCTGCGGAATGAGCGATCCCCACTTCGACGGCATGTGACGATGGAAGGCATCGCGGTCCAGAACGATGTGCGAGTCCGCGCTGATGAGCCCGTACCTGATCTTCACGCCACCTGCTCCTTCGTCGTTGACCAATAGTAGCGATGGCGTCGCCCCGTTTCCAGCGCAGGAGCTGGATCAATGGCCGAACGTGCTGTACGCTGTGCAAACTGCGAAGCTGCGGGAGGCATCCCGATGAAGATGGCACGACACGTCGTGGTTTCTCTGTTCGCGGGCGCTTGGATCTCCGCCTGTGGCCCTGTGAGGGCACCGAGCAGCCCGGACGCGGGTCAGCCCACAGATCCGGCAACCCCGCAGCGAACCCTGGTCGTGATCGCGCGGGGCGAGCCGCCGAGCCTTGCGTCCAAGCCGCTCGTCGGCTTCTCCGGCTCCCTCAACCCGCCGATCCGTCTGTTCAATGCGACGCTCGACAGGATCGACGACAAGCGGGTCGCGCATCCGTATCTGGTGACCGAGTTGCCCCGGCTGAATACGGACACTTGGCGGCTCATGCCCGACGGGCGGATGGAGACCACCCACAGGCTGCGGCCGAATCTCACGTGGCACGACGGGGCGCCACTCTCCGCGGACGACTTCGTGTTCGGCTGGCAAGTCTTCTCCGCCCCGGAGCTTGGGGCCTCCCAGTCCGAGCCGATCCGGCAGATGGAGGAGATCGTCGCGCCGGACCCTGAGACGGTCGTCATCCGGTGGAGAGTTCCGTACCCGGACGCGGCACAGATGGACGCGACCTTCCAGCCGCTCCCGAGACACATTCTCGGCGATCGGTTTGCGCAGCTCGACCCGCCGGAGTTCGTCAACCTCCCCTTCTGGACCGTTGAGTACGTGGGACTGGGCCCGTACCGCGTCACGGCGTGGGAGCCGGGAGCGTTCCTCGAGGCGACGGCCTTCGCCGGCCACGCGCTGGGGAAGCCGAAGATCGACCGCCTCCGGCTCGAGTTCATCGGCGATCCCAATACAGCGCTGGCCAAGATGCTGAGTGGCGACGCCCATTACGTGGCGGACTTCGTCCTGGACTACGATCTCGGACAGACGCTCGAGAAAGAATGGAGTAGCCGCGGCGGGGGCACTGTCTTTTACGCGCCGGTGCTCCTCAGGCTCACCGAGATCCAGCTCCGCCCGGAGATCGCCCAACCCCGAGCGCTGCTCGACGCGAGGGTGCGGGCCGGCCTCGCCTATGCGTTCGACGTCCCGGGAGCCGTCGACGTCTTCACCGGCGGACATGGCGTGGCGACGTCGACCCTGACCTCGCCGCTGACCGACTACTATCCCATTGTGGAGAACGCGATCACCAAGCGGGACTACAACCCGCGGACTGCCCAACAGCAGCTCGAGGCGGCCGGGATGGTCCGCGGGGCCGATGGCTTCTATGCCGGCCCCGGGGGCGAGCCCTTCAAGGTCGACATCTGGACCACGGGAGGGGCCGTCTTCGAGCGAGAGAATCGGATCTTCGCCGACAGCCTGCGCCAGGCCGGCATCGATGCGACGCCGCAGACGATGACGCCCGCCCGCCTCGCCGATGCGGAGGCGCGGGCGCTGACGCCGGGCCTCTTCACCGGCGGAGCGGGGAACAGGCGGCTGGAGGACTTCACTCTGAGCAAGATCCCGCGCCCGGAAAATCGGTGGAACGGGAACAACCGAGGGGCCTGGAGGAGCTCCGAGTACGACCGCCTGTTCCAGGAGTACGCGACGACGCTCGATCCGAGCGAGCGCGTCGAGCGGATCGCGGCGATGGAGCACGTTTTGAACGAGGACGTGGGTGCCATTCCGCACATGTTTACGACGGTCGTCACCGCCAACTCGTCCCAGCTCGCAGGCCCAAAGGCGCGCATGGACCCTGATGCGCCCCTCACGATCTACGACGTCGAGAGCTGGTCGTGGCGATCGTGAGAGACGATCTACCCAAGCTGGTCGATGCAGAGAACGGGACGGTGAGTCCGTCGATATTCACGGATTGGGAGATCTACAAGCTCGAGCTGGAGCGCGTCTTCAACAGGAGCTGGCTATTCGTCGCACACGAGTCCGAGATTCCCCGGCCGGGCGATTTCGTGACCCGGCGGATGGGCTCGGAGCGGGTCATTGTCTCGCGGGGGACGGACGGCGAAGTCCACGTCATGCTGAACGCCTGCCGCCATCGCCTGCGACCGGTATGCCTGGAGGACGCGGGCCAGACCGCCCACTTCGGGTGTCCGTACCACGGGTGGACCTACACCGTGTCGGGCGAGCTCGTCGGCGTGCCCTTCTTCGACGCGTACGAGGGCCGGCTGGACATGGGCGCGAACGGCCTGTATCACGCGCCACGCGTCGATACGTATCACGGGCTGGTCTTCGCAAGCTGGGATGCGCACGCTGGCCCGCTCTTGGAGTGTCTGGGCTCGCTGGCATGGGTGTTCGACCTGCTCTTCGGGCGCACGGGCTCGATGGAGGTCGTCGGACCGCCGATGCGGTGGACCGTTCCCAGCAACTGGAAGCTCGGCGCCGGGAACTTCGCCGGCGACGGGCACCACGTGGCGGTTACCCACGGTTTCATTAGCGCCCTCGGGATGAAGAATGCCCGGGGGCGGTCCGTCAGCTACGTGGTGCCGGGTGACCACGGACACCTGGCGAATCTTGGCGGGTGGCCGCCGGGTGGCAACGTCGGCCCCTTCCTCGCCCTCCCGAATGCCATCTGGCCGGAGATGGAGCAGCGGCTGAGCGCGGAGCAATTCGAGCTGATGCGCGCTCTGCGCGTCATCGCGGGCAACATGTTCCCAAACATGAGCTTCCTCGAGACCGCCTCTCCCGGGGCCCACGAATGGGGCGGTCCGGAGGGGCTCGATGCGATGTCCTTCCTCACGATTCGGCAATGGCAGCCTCTCAGGCCGGACCTGATGGAGGTCTGGACCTGGCAGCTTATGGATGCGAGTGCCCCCGACTGGTGGAAGGCAGCATCGCGACAGTGCTACCTGCGAGAGTTTGGCGCCGGCGGGATCTTCGAGCAGGACGACGCCGCCAACTGGGCGTCCATCACGCACACGCTTCGCGCTCCGGCCGTCGGCCGCCTGCCGCTCAAGTACGATATGGGACTCGGGAGCGACGAGCTCATGGAGTGGCCGGGCCCGGGGCTCGTGTATTCCAAGCCGGCGGTCGGCGAAGTCAGCGAGCGCTTGTTCTACAAACATTGGCACGCTGTTATCCAGGAGGCCTGAGGTGGTAGCCTTGCCCTTCGCCGATCTCGTCGACGTCGAAGAGGGTGTGCTCCGCCCCGCCGTCTTCGTTGACCCGGGGGTCTATCGGCGCGAGCTCGAGCAGGTTTTCGGACGCCAGTGGCTCTTCGTCGCCCATGAGTCCGAGATCCCCAAACCGGGGGACTTCGTCACGCGCTCGATGGGCGAGGACCCGGTCCTCGTCGCGCGGGGGGCAGACGACATCGTGCGCGTACTGCTGAACGCGTGTCGGCACCGGGGCCGACAGATCTGCGTCGAAGATTGCGGGCGCGCGGCCCAGTGGATGTGCCCCTACCACGGCTGGACGTACACGTCCACAGGTGAGCTGGTCGGCGTGCCGTTCTTCGACGCCTACCGGGGCAAGCTGGATCGTGCAGCCTTCGGCCTCTATCAGGCACCGAAAGTCGAAACCTACAACGGACTGATCTTTGCGACGTGGGACCCAGATACGCCCCCGCTGTCCGAATATCTCGGACCGATGGCCTGGGTGCTGGACATCCTGTTTGGGCGCACGGCGAACATGCAGGTCGTCGGGCCACCGCTCCGCTGGGTGGTCAACTCGAATTGGAAGCTGGCCGCGGCGAACTTCGCGGGCGACGGGCACCATATCTTCGTGACCCACGGCTTCCGCAGCGCGCTGCTGCTCGAGACCCTCGGCGGCAAGCGAACGAGCTACGTCCTCCCCACCGACCGTGGTCATGCAGCGACGCTGACCTGCTGGCCACCGGATGTGCCCGCGCCCGAGCACCTCGGGCTCCCCAAGGCCTTGATGCCGGAGGTGAAGCAACGGCTCTCTCCCGACCAGGTGAAACTGCTCGAGTCGCTGATGCTGATCGTCGGGAACGTGTTCCCGAACATGAGCTTTCTGGACACCGCGTCCCACACTCCGGCCGAGTGGGGCGGGAGTCCGGACGCGCCGCAGATGTCGTTTCTCACGTTGCGCCAGTGGCAGCCGAAAGGCCCAACGAAGATGGAGGTCTGGTCGTGGCTCGTGGTGGACGGAGATGCGCCCGCCGACTGGCGCGAGGCCTCACGCCAGTGCTACCTTCGGGAGTTCGGCCCGGGCGGCGTGTTCGAGCAGGACGACGTCGCCAACTGGGAGGCGATCACCGAGACGCTGCAGACGCCGATTGCCCAAAGGCTGCAGCTCCAATACCGCATGGGCATGGAGGTACAGCGAGCGATGGACTGGAAAGGTCCGGGCGTTGCGTACCTCAAGCGCTCCTTCGAGGAGTTGAACGAGCGCGTCTTCTTCAAGCGCTGGCATGAGCTGATCACCGATCAGTAAGCCGCCCTTCGGGGCTGGCGACCGTTTAGTGGATGGTGCATGTGGCTACTGAGGCGAACAGTTCGATTGGCCCGGCGGACCAACGGTATGGCGAAGTGCTGGAGTTCCTGTATCGGGAGGCCGAGCTGCTCGACGATCGGCGCTTCACCGAGTGGCTGGAGCTGCTGACCGGCGACGTCATATACCGAGTGCCCCTCCGCCTCAACTATGTACGCCGGACGGAGAC
>DASRDP010000061.1 GCA_035652535.1 Chloroflexota bacterium | reverse complement strand
GGCTGTGGTATCCTCGCGCCAAGGCGTATCCCTCCAGTTCATTTCCCCGTCCGGGGTCTTGTGTTGCGCTGGAAGGGTACGCCTTTCCTTGACGCGGGCGCCTGCGGGCGCCCAATTTCCACAACTCTTGAGATTAGCTCTTCGCCGCGACCTCAGATCTGCGACGAATCAATCGCAATGCCTGCATCTCCGTGACGGCTAGGCTGCCCAAACCGCAGGCCTTCGAAGCACGCACAGGAAAAGCCCTAGTCAGTCTCCAACCGATGTTGGTAAGCCGCCAGCTCTGTCCCTGTGATTTGCCCAGCGGGAACAAGGCGATAGTGACGTTCGTTGGCTATGGCAAACTCCCCCTCGCTTTGTTCGAAGTCAAACAGCACGATACGTCCCCTCAAGAATTGAGTGGCGATAGGCCGGCACAGGAGCCCAGGAAATTTGGCCTGGCACATGAAGTAATCCTGTTCGACCTGGACAATGCTGAGCCTGTCCTTCCCCCCTTTGGCTTGGACTGGAAAGACGTACTGGGCCCCGCGCTTGTCGACCCCCAGGTAGACTTCGTCTGTCTCGGTTTGCCCCAGATTTTCCACCTGGGTTCGAAGGTGGTTCTGAAGCGAGTAGCAGGTAACACCCGAGAAAATGTCCACGAGACGGTTGTAGCGAAGCATCGCAAGGAGCGCCTGCTCGTCATTGAGCCTGTTCTGCGTGATGATCGAAGGTGTCGCATCAGGAACCTTGGTGACAGCTTTTCCGGGCGTCGGTCGGATATTCGCCAGGTAATCGGGAGTCTGCTTGAATCGGTATTCCTGGTCCTCTCCATCGAGTCCCTGTTCGACGTCAGTCATCCTGGCCACCGAAGACACACCACTTCTTCGCGGAGTTGGGCACGGGTCGCCGCCCCGCGCCTCGTGCGCCAAAGATCGATTGAATCAAGTTCGTAGCCGAGCGAAGAAGCAATGTCGCCGAGGATTTCGCCGGTGTTGATCAGGACTCGCAGGTACGACGCTTGATCGCCCACGACATAAGCGAGCCGGGCGCCCGGTCGAAGATATGGTTTTAGTTCACTGAGGTGACGAGCCATTCCCCCAAAGTAAAGCTTCGTCACCCGGGCATAAAGTCGCTCAAATCCTGAAGTCTTCCCGAGTTCAAGTCGTCGCGCTTCTATCTGAGCCGCAATCTCCTGAATTCGGGCATTGTTCGCAACGAGTTTGTCGTCGTCGTCGAGCTTGTAGACGTTCCGCGTGTTGGATCGAACCAGCGAGTGCTTAAGGGACCGGAGCTGCGAGCGATCTCGAATAAACCCCAAGAGGACCGATTCCAGGCGTGTCGTTCGTGTGTAGTCCTTCTCATTGGGGTACGGAGGCGACGTGATGACTCCGTCAATAGCGCGAGGTTCGAGGACCTGTCCGAGGTCTTGACGAGCGTCCCCACGAAGTATGCGAGCGGGTACACCCCGATTGCCTCGTAATGCCCGTAAGTCAGCGGCCATAATGCGGATCTCATTGAGCCAACTAGGCAGCACCGGCAGGGACAGTTTGAGCCGATCGACGCCGACCTCGGGCCCAAAATGCAGATTGCTCACGCAGGCGACGGTAGCCTTCGCAAAGGCGAGCCGCTCGTGGTCGACCACGCGGTCGTCTCGAAGCTCGAGCTCGATGACATCGAGCAATGCGAGGCTCTTATGAAGCGCAAGCGGTCGGATGGAATCTGCGAGCAGCAGGCGCATCGACTCAGGGGCAAGCGAGCGAAGCGCGACTGCGCCAGCCAGTGCTTGCCCGTTGAGTGGTTCGTCGACGATACCCTGCGTCGCGAGATTCTCGGCGGCTTTTCTCGCGACCTGGTGAGCGTGACTTTCGAGGAGGTCGGGGTCGATGCCCCAGTCGGCTATTACGCGGGCCGCGAACTCGGCCATCGGGTTGGCTTCAATGCCGACGCTGGCGATACCGAGCTTCTTGCACTCAACAGGCGTGGTTCCGGTGCCGCAAAAAGGATCGAGGACCAGGCTCGTGTTCTCGAGACCAAATTTGGCAACGTATTGCTTCACAAGGTGCGGGGGAAACGAGAGGACGAACCGATACCATTCATGGGCCGCACTGTCCTCCGGACGGATGCGGTTTGGGTCAACCCGCCTAGGGAGCATGAGCGCGCCCGGCATGGTCGGTAGTCTACACCGGTGACTTCGCGCACCGCCGACAATGCCATATAACCCGGCGGCGATGGTCCACGGGCCATCTCAGCGAGCACGATCGGCTAGCCGACGCATGGTATTCGTCGCGGCCCATTTCGACGGGCTCGGCAGCGGTAAGATCCGGGCGGCACCACGTTTTTGTGGTGCAACCAACCCCGCCGCGAGGTTTCTGCCAAAATTCCGGCACTTGCGCGCCAACGCGGAAGCTAGGCACTCCCTACTGCAGGATGTTGCGCCAGCGGGCGAGGGTGCGCTCGCGCAGCTCCGGCGCCACTTCGACCGTGAGCGGGAACTTGTCCAGCCACTCGAATGGACGCGTCGCGTCCAGGATCGCACGCGACATCAGATTGTTCTCCCATGGCGGGATCGCCGGCTCCACCGGCGATGACGTCGTCCGCTCGATGACGTGGAAGTCCTTCACCGGATCCGTCCGCGTCGTCACGGCCCACAGCAGCTCGACCGGGTTCCGGATGTTCACGTCCGAGTCCACGACGATGACGTACCGCGGTCGGTGGCCCATGCCGTTGATCAGCGCGAGTGCCGCCTGCATGGCGTGGCCGGGGTATTGCTGCTCGATGCTGATGACGGCCAGGTGGCCGCCGCCCGACGGAAATCCGCTATACACGTCTTTCACGCCCGGCACCTGGCGCTGGAGCCGTTCGAGCGGGCTCTCCCCGCGCGAGAAGCGGATCGACGTCGCGTTCCGCTCGTGAGGCGGGCGGCTGGGCGGGTTCCCGATGATGATGGGGTTGTTCCGGAAGTAGAGGGCCTTGACGGCGACCGTCGGAAGCTGCTGCACGCCGCTGGCGTAGTAGCCGAACGTCTCGCCGAAGGGCCCCTCGGGACGGATGTCGTCCGGTAGGAACTCGCCAGCGATGATGATCTCGGACCGGGCCGGGATCGGCAGCCCGGTGTGCGGCTCGATGATGACGTCGACCGGCTCGCCCCGAATCCCGCCCATGTAGTCGTACTCGCAGGACCCGGCGGGTTGTGTATTGGCCCCGACGAGAAACAGCAGCGGGTCGTGCCCGAGGGAGATCGCGACCGGGCACGACTTTCCCTTCGCGAACCATCGCTCGCGGTGGAGGAGGCCATGGTTGTCCGGGTTGATGTAGACCGACACGTGCGTCGGGTCCTGGTACATCACCCGATAGGTGCCGATGTTCACCCAGTCGCTGTCGGGATCGCGGGTGATAATCGCGTCGCCTGTCCCGAGGTATGCGCCGCCGTCGCGCTCGTGCCACCACGGACGCGGCAGCCGCGTGAGATCGACCCCGTCGCCCTCGAGCACGTTCTCGAGGATCGGACCGTTCTGCACCACCCGCGGCGGGATCGGCTTCAGCGCGCTGGCCTTCTCCGGCCCGAGCCGGTCGTAGTCTTCGCGGGTGAGGCCGAGCGGCAGGCCGTAACAGAGCGCCATGCGGTTCAGCGAGCGCGTCGGGTTCAGCAGAATCCGAAAGCCCGGCTCGACGCCGGCAAAGCGATCGCAGAGCGTCGTTGGGCAGATCTCGGCTTCGCGGCTGATGGTGCACAGAGCGCCGATCTCGAACTGCAGGTCGACTCCCTCGGCCCGGCGAAGCTCTCCAAGCGCGTCCACGATCTCGATGAACTCGCGCAGGTCCGCGTAACGGACTACAGTGCCCGGCTCGATCTCGCCGCTCGTTGCGGCCATGAATCCCTCCTTACGTGGTGCGTCAGTTCGTGTCCCACTCTTGGGCGTTCCACGCCTGAGTGGAGGTCGGATAGCGCGCGGTGGCGCCGTGCAGGCGGTTGGAGACCATCGTGGGCTCGACGTCGTAGAACAGGAACATCATGTTGAGCTGGTCCGTGATGATGTGGATGATCTGGCCCAGGATCTGGACCCGCTCCGCGTGGGGGATCGTCACGAAGAGCTGGTCAATGAGGTCGCTGAACTCCTTCCCCTGGTAGCGCGAGTAATTGGCGCCGCGGTAGTTGTTCTCGGGGAGCGGCGTGTTCGCGCGATGCTGGCGCGGCAGCCCGGTGATGTTGCTGGGCTGGCGGAACAGGAGAAACGCGGGGAACGTCGTGACGTAGGCGGCATCCGACTGAAGCTGCGCCGGCATCACGACCGGCGACGCGTCCACGCCCGCGCGCTTCCACTGATCGGCGACGGCGAACATCGCCCGCTGGTTCGTATCGACGTTGTTGGTGCGGATCTCGACCGTGATCCGCTCGCCGCCCGCGTCGTGGAATGCGCCGTCCGTCCCCGCGACGTAGCCGAGGTCGGCGATCATCTGCGCTGCGAGCTGCGGGTTGTACTCGTACCGAACCGCGTACGGCAGCGTCGCGGCGAAGTCCGGATCGCTGGGCTGCAGATAGCTCTCGCCGATCTGCGTCTGCCCGCTCATGATGCCGTCCACGAGCTGCTGGCGGTCCATGGCGTACATCAGCGCCTTCCTGAATCGAAGGTCGCCCACGATAGGCGGGCTCGAGTCCAGGAGCTGTGGGTAGATCAGGATGTTGTTGGACGGCGCTGTGTCCAGTCGGCCGTCGCGCCACTGGTCGCGAACCTGCAGGGCCTGGTCGAGGGAGAGGCTCTTGCCCAGGGTGAGATCGATGGAGCTGGCGAGCAGGTTCGTCGCGAGGGCGCTCGCGTCAGATATGAATCGCACTTCGATCTCGTCGATCTTCGGCCGGCCGAGCACGTAGGCCTCGTTGGCCTCGAGGATCATGTTCACCCCGGGCGTCCAGTCGCGAAGCCGATAGGGACCGGTCCCCACGAACTCTGAGCCCCAGTAAGCGAGCTGCGGGAATGACTTTTTGTCTTTCAGGTACGCCGCCTCCAGCAAGTGCTTTGGCCGAGGCGACACGAAGGCGGCGTCCGCCTTGATGTACGGCTTGGCCCACGTGGCGACGACGGTCCGCGTGTCAGGCGTCGTAACGGATTCGATGTCCCGCAGGTCCGCGTCCGGCGGGAACGGCAGGTCTTTGTCCTGCCCGAGGGTCGCGGTGAAGACGAAGTCGTCCGCCGTAATGGGTGTTCCGTCGTGCCACCGCGCGCCCGCGCGAATGGTCCAGGTCAGCTCCATCTGGCCGTCCGGGGACACCGTCCACAGGCCGTTCTCGACGCTGGGCACCGTTTCGGCGAGTCGCGGCGCCAGCTGCCCGTGGTTGTCGGTAATAGTGAGTCCGACGTTGGCGAGGTCCTCGAGCGCGTCGGATCCGGGGAGCGCGGCGCCCGGCGTGACGCTGCGGAGCATCGTGGGCGGGTCGCTCATCATCGCGACGACGATCCGCTTCGGGCCGGCGGTCGGCCGGCTCGTCTGCGGCTCGCCGGTCCGATTTTGCGCAGGCGTACATCCAAGCCCGATGGTGAGCGCGAGGGTGGCGACGATGACGATCCGTCTCGCGTCGGCCGAGAGGGACCGGGATATGCGCCGGCGCGCGAGGAAGGCGAGCGCAGGTGTTTGGGATTTCGCGAGCCACCCCCTCACCCACACCCCCCGCCAGGGGGAGGGGAGAAGAGCGCCCAGTTCCTCGCCCCCTCCGGGGGAGCGGCCGGTCCGCGAAGCGGATCGGGTGAGGGGGCCCCGCCTTGCGCCACGGTCATCCACCGCGGACGTCCCAGAGGTCGACGTTCCACACGGGGGTCGAGTCCGCCGACTTGGCGGCCGCGACGTTCACCAGTCGGTTGCCGATGATCACCGGCTCCGCGTCGTAGAAGAGCCCCATCATGGTCAGGAGATCGGTCGTGTGGTGGATGATGTCCCCCAGAACCGCCGTGCGCTCCCGCTTCGGAATGGTCGTGTAGTAGCGGTCGATCATCGCGTCGAACTCGGGGTTCCTGTAGCGGGGGTGATTCCTGCCAACGAAGTTATTCTCGGGCATCGGCGCCTGCCAGCTATAGAGCCGCAGGAGCAATCCGTTGGGATCGTTGGGCTGGCGATACATGAGGAAGGCCGGGAAGGTCTGGACGTACTCCCGGTCCCTGATGCGCTGCTCGGCCATCACGTTGGGCTCGGTCGCCACGCCCACGTGCTCCCAGGCGTCCGCGATGGCGAAGAGCGTCTTCACCTGGATGTCCTGCTCAGGGCTCGTGCGGATCTCGAGGGAGAGGCCCCGGCCGTTCGAGTCCTGGAACATGCCGTCAGCCCCGCGCGTGTACCCGAGCGCCTGGATCATGTCCATGGCGCGGCGCGGGTCGAAGTCGTATTTCACGATGCGATCCTCGACCTGCGCGTAATCGGGCTCACGGGGGTGGAGGAAGGTGTGGGCCACGGGTACAAGGCCGCCCTGGAGCGAATCGGCCATCTGCTGGCGGTCCAGCGCGTGCATCAGCGCGCGGCGAAACTGCGCGTCGCCCACGATGGCCGGCGTCGGGTTGACGAATTGCGGGTAGATGACCAGCCACGAGGTGAAGGCGATGTCGGCGCCGCCCTGCTTCCACTGGTCGCGGAGCTGGGTCACCTGCTCGAGGGAGATCCCGCGCCCGAGGGTCAGCTCGACCGAGCCAGCCAGCACGTTCGCCATCAACGTCGCGGGATCGGGAATGAACTTGACCTCGATCTCGTCGATCTTCGGCCGACCGAGGACGTAGTCGTCGTTCGCCTGGAGCACCATGTGGCTTCCGCGCACATACTGCTGCAGACGGAACGCCCCGGTCCCGATGAAGTCATCTGTCCAGTACGAGAGCTGGGGGAAGCCGGGCTTGTCATCCTGAAAGGCGCTTTCGAGGATGTGCTGCGGGAAGAGCGGGTCGTCGAAGAGCATGTCCGCCTGGATGTAGGGCTGCTTCCACGTCACGCGGACGGTCTGCGAGTCCGGCGCCTCGATGGATTCGACGGACTGGTAGCCGATGGCGCGCCGCATGGGCACTTCCGGGTCGCGATCAACGCGAGCGGTGAAGACGACGTCCTCACTGGTGAATGGAATGCCGTCCTGCCAGCGGGCGCTCGTTTTGATCTTCCAGATCGTCTGCATCCGGCCGTCCGGCAAGAGGGTCCAGAGTCCATTCTCGAGGGTCGGGGCAGACTCGGCGAGGATGGGGCGAAGGGCGCCCTGATCGTCGCGGACGGTGAGGCCCGGGCTGAGCATCTTCTGGAGATCGGTGAGTCCGGGTACGCCGACGCCGCCGGCCGAGAGCCGGTCGACGAGGGTGGGCACGTTCGCCGCGACGGCGAGGCTGATGCGCTTCGGAGCGGCGGTCGGCGCTCCCTCCGCGACAGTCCGGGAGGATGGAGTGGATGGCACCGCCGGCGCGGAGCACGCGGCGAGCAGGAGCGCGCAAATGGGGAACCAGCGAGCGGGGCGCACAGTCATCTCGGCGACTGACTCCGTGAGTGAAATGCATTGGAGTATAGAGCCTCGTCCGCGGCGCCAGCCGCCTCCCTCGCGGCTTGGGAAAGCGCAGGGGCAGCGGCCCTCAACGGGCCCCGCGTAGAATAGGGGTGTCGTGACGCCAGATATCCTGATCGTCTCCAACAGAGGCCCAAAGGACTTCGTGTGGGACGAAGGCCGCTGGGTCGCACGCCCGTCTTCGGGCGGCCTGGTCAGCATGCTCAGCCCCCTCGCCAGCAAACCGACCGTCTCGTGGTTTTGCTGCGTCTCAGAGCCGCCGGACGCGGCGCTCGCGCAAGAGGGCCTCTTTACCTCCGCGGCCGATCAGCTCGATGCCGGACTCCACGTGGTGCCCGTGCCGGTCCCCGCTCCAACGTTTCACGCCTACTATGGACGCATCAGCAATGAGGTGCTGTGGATGCTGCAGCACCGCGTGCTGGGCCGCGGGGGATACGAGTACCTCGATCGAGGACGCTACGATGCGTGGGCGGATGGCTACCTCGCCGCGAACCGGATGCTCGCCGACGCCATCGCGGTATCCTGCGCCTCGGCCCGGGCCATCCTCGTCCAGGACTATCATCTCTACCCGCTGCCGGCGCTGCTGCGACGGAAGTATCCGCGCGCCCCGATCCTGCACTTCACCCACATCCCGTTCTTCGACGTGGGGCTGATGAAGCTCATCCCGCCTTCCTGGCGCGAGACGATCCTGCGCGGCCTCCTGGGAGCGGACGTCGTCGGGTTCCAGACGGACGACGATCGCGATGCGTTTCTCGCCTGCTGCGCGGAGTTCCTCCACGTTCAGTGCGACAGCCCGTCCGCATCGGTGACCGCCGCGGATGGACGATGCGTGCGCGCGCGGACCTACGCCGCCAGCGTCGACGTCGCCGGGCTCGCGCGTGACGTGCGCTCCAAACACGTCGCGGCGGCGCGCGCCCGGCTCGCGTTCGACCCGCGGATGAAGCACGTCATCCGCGTCGATCGGCTCGACCCCAGCAAGAACCAGCTCATCGGCTTCCGCGCTTTCGAGCGCCTCCTGGAGACGCGCCCCGACCTGCGCGCGCACGCCCGGTTCAGCGCGTTTCTGGTCCCCTCGCGAACCGACCTGGGCGTGTATCGCGCGTATCGCGAGACGGTGTTTGCCTGCATCGAGACGATCAACAATCGATTCGAAAAGGACTGCGGCGGCCGGCCGATCCAGGTCTTCTACACCAACGATCGCGACCAGGCGCTCGCCGCGATGGCGGATTGCGATCTCTTGCTCGTCAACTCGCTGGAGGACGGCATGAACCTCGTGGCCAAGGAGTGGGCGATGATCTCCCGCCGCCCCGGGGTCCTCGTGCTCTCCGAGACGACCGGCGTGGCCGCCGAGGCAGGCGACAGCGCGCTCATGATATCGCCGCTGGACATCGAGGGGACTGCGCGCGCGATGGCGACTGCGCTGGACATGCCGCCCGAGGAGCGGCAGCACCGAATCGACCGCTTTCGACGGCGCATCGAGGCCTGGACGGCCCACGATTGGCTCGCGGCCCAGCTCGCGGACCTCCGGGTGCCCGCCGAGATCCTCGATCTCCCGTCGGCGCTGCCCGCGTAGGGGGTGGCCTCTCACCCTCACCCTCGCCCCGCCGGGGAGAGGGACCCCCCTTCCCCTTGCGGGGGAAGAGCCGGCCGTGAGCCTGCCGAAGGGCTGCGATGGGGGGCGCTACCCCTTACCCTGACCCGCTCGCCGGAGGGGCGCGGGGACACCCGAGACCACCCGATTGGGTGGGGTGGACGAGCCGCGTGGAGGCGTATGATACGAATGAAGGGAATTGGAGGCCGAGAAAAGTAAAGAGACACTCGCGGGTCGCCAGCAAAACCGGTGGCCGAACCCGTCAGCCGCGGTAAAGCAAACGCTTGAAGGCGCGGAAAGCGGGCGGAGTTCCAGCCCAAAAGGCGGAGGCGACGCCCCCTGGAGCCATAAGGCCCCGTTGAGCGGACCAAGGGAACGACCACCGGCACTGGCGACCAAACGTCAACGCGACCACCCTGAGGGGCTGTCCAGCTGGGACGGCCTCTTTTTTGTGCTTCTGCCCGGTGCGGTCCGCTGGGCCTATACTGGTGGTACCCCCGTCGAGGCCGATCGCGGAAGCGTGCGGCTCGTCGTGTGGCATCAGCCGGAGGGCTATGCGGAAGGTGGAGCAGATCTCGCCGGAAGCGCGCGCGCAGCCAGCCTCGTCAGTCCTCTCGCGACAGCTCCTCCTGTCCCTTTACTTGCCGGCGCTCGCCCTCTCCCTTGGAACGGGCATCGCCACCCCCGTCATCCCGCTGTTCGCGAAGTCGTTCGGCGTCGATTTCGGCGCGGCGTCCCTGGTGGTCATTCTGACCGGCTTTGGCAGCCTCGCGGCCACGCTGCCCGCGGGCTACCTCATGGACCGGATCGGTCGGCGGCCCATCTTGCTCGCCGGGCCGCTCCTCACCGCGCTCAGCGCGTTCCTCATCGCATCGGCGCACACCTTTCCGGAGCTGCTCGTCTATCGCTTCATCGGCGGCGCGGCGGCCCAGATGTGGCAGCAGTCGCGGGTCACCATCATCACCGACACGGGCGCGGCTCGGAGCCGAGGGCGCCAGATCACCTGGATGATGGCGATGCAGCGCGTTGGGAACTTGGTGAGTCCGGCCATCGGCGGCTTCCTCGCGGCGGGCTTCGGGCTCCGCGCGCCGTTCCTCGTCTACGGCGCGCTCAGTCTCCTGGCGTTCGTGCCAACCTACCTTCTCGTCAAGGAGTCGACGCCGCGGCGCCTGGATCGGCGCGCCGCGGACGAGGGCGCCATCAGCGAGTGGCGGACCGTTATCAACGCCCTGCGCACGCGGCAGATCTCCTGCTACATGGCCGCGCAGTTCCTCGCCAATATCGCGCGAGGTCAGGCAGCCGGCAGCGGCGTCGTGCTCCTCTACGCCGCGTACGCGTACGACATCGGACCCAGCACCCTGGGCCTGCTCTCCGCGTCCAACAGCGCGATCGGCCTCCCCATTGGCTTTACCTCCGGGTACTTGATGGATCGGTTCGGACGAAAGGTGACGATCGTGCCCGGGTTCGCGGGGATCTTTGTCTCGACGCTGATCACGGCGGCCACGGCGGCCTTCCACGCGCCCTTCGCCCTCTTCGTGCCCGCGTTCCTTCTGATGAACGGCTGCCAAAGCGTGACCGGCGGAAACCTACAGGTCCTGGCATCCGATCTGGCGCCAGCGCAGGCCCGCGGCCGGTTCTTCGCCATCTCCCGCCTGATGAGCGCCGGTGGCGCGGCGTTCAGCCCGGTGGCATTCTCAGCCGCCTCCAGCCTCGGATACGGCGCCTCCTTCGGCGTGCGGGCCTTGGCGGCCCTCGCCGTATCGCTCATCATCGGGTTTGGGGTCGGCGAGACGGTGGGCCGGGATGCCCAAGAGTCCGCCCCCGCCGCGACGCGGGGCGACGCCCTGCTCGCGAAGACGTCGGCCTCGAGCGTGGCGGACGCGGCAAGCCCGCGCTGACAAGGCGCGATGAGACGCGGCGATCATTCGGAGCGACGCGACGGATCCGTCACGAGCCAGTCAGCGCCTTTGCCATTCTTCGGCCCGCGGCCGGGAACGGGATGTCTTCATCACCGACTCTGGCCTCGTGCTTGCGGCGGATCGTGGCCGAGAGGTAAAAACGCCTCAGGCCCGCGCCGTGGCGCGACAAGCCCCGGTGATGCGGCGGCCTTCCCCCGATGGAGCGAACATGCCACCCCGCGCCATCTGGCTCCTCTCGGTGCTCCTCGCCGTGGGCGCGTGCGCGCCTGCCGCCAAGCTATCCGACCCAAGGGGCGACGCGGCCCCGCCCGACGCCAACGTCCAGAATCGGGCGCTCAACATGGTCGTGCGGACCGAGGGCGTGACGGCAGCGGCCAAGGGGTTGCAGACAACCGGCGTGCGCGGAGCGCCGGTCAGCATGTTCAACGCGGGCCTCGCGATCCTGGACCTCCAGCAGGTGCCCCACCCGTACCTCTCCGAGTCGCTGCCGGCCCTCAACACGGACGACTGGCGGGTGTTCCCCGACGGGCGCATGGAGACGACGTATCACTTGAAGCCAGGGTTGACGTGGCAGGACGGTACGCCGCTCTCGGCCGAGGACTTTGTCTTTGCCCTACAGGTCTACAGCAATCCGCGGTTCGGCGCATCGAGCCCGACGCCCCAGGACCGGATCGACGAGATTCGCGCGCCCGACGACCGCACGGTGGTGATCGAGTGGACGCAGCCGTATCCGGAGGCCGGCCAGGTCGCCGCCGAGGACCTTCAGGCGCTGCCGCGCCACATCCTGTCCGACCCGCTCGCGCGCCTGGACCCCGACGCCTTCGCCGCCCATCCCTTCTGGACCCGGGAGTACGTGGGGCTGGGGCCGTATCGGATCGAGGAATGGACGCCGGGCGTCGGCCTCGACGCGGTCGCCTTTCGCGGCTACGTCCTCGGCACGCCGAAGATCGGGCGGATTCACGTGGCGTACATGGACGATCCCAACACGGTGCTCGCGAACCTGCTCTCCGGCGCCATGGACGTCGCCATCTCCAACGCGGTCCCCTTCGCCCAGGCTCTCGTCCTGCGGCGGCAGTGGGGGTCCACTGGCGTCGTCCTCGCGCGTCCGCGGAGCGCCCGAACGACCGAATTTCAGCTCGATCCTGACCGCGTGGCGCCGAGCTTCGCCGGCACGCTCGACGTTCGCGTACGGATGGCGATGGCCCACGCCATCGACAAACAGGCCGTGAATGACGGGGTGTTCGAGGGGCAGGGCATTGCCGCCGATACCCGCATTCTTCCATCGGACGAGATCTTCCCCGCCGTCGACGCCGCCATCGCCAAGTATCCCTACGACCTGCGAAAGAGCGAGCAGCTCATGAACTCGGCCGGCTTCACCAAGGGGGCGGACGGCATCTATGTGAGCCCGGGCGGCCTCCGGTTTACCGGCGAGGATTGGATTGCCGCCAATCCGCAGAGCGAGACGACCCAGAACATCATGCTGGATACATGGAAGCGGGCCGGTTTCGAGATGACCTCGCACTTCCTGTCGCAGGCCGAGCAGCGCGAGGCGCGCATTCGGGCGGAGCGGCCCGGGACGTACACGGGCGACGGCGGCTCGCTCGAGACCCTCGGGTCGGACTCGATCCCGCGGCCCGAGAACCGGTGGACGGGCAGTAACCGGGGCAGCTATTCGAGCCCCGAGTACGACCGTCTCCTCGAGGCGTGGCACAGTAGGCTCGATCGAAAAGAGCGTCAGCAGGCGATGATCGACATGGCGAAGCTCTACAGCAAGGATCTCCCGTCGATACCCATCCACTACAATCTCGGCGTTACGGCCCACACGGCGTCCCTCACCGGTCCGTCGGACGAGGCGACCGACATTCACCTCTGGAGCTGGAAATAACCGCCGCATCGGGCTCGTATGACTGATCCGCGAGGCGGACCACAGGAGATGAAGGATGAGCGCTGCGCTGAGCGCGGAGACGATCCAGGAGGCGTCACATCGATTGGTCGAGGCGGAGGAGAGCCGTAAGGCAATCCCGCCGCTGGTGCAGACCTACCCTGGCCTGTCAGCGGACGACGCGTATCGCATCCAGATGGCGACCATCGACCGGAAGCTGGAGGCCGGGGCCCGGGTGGTTGGGCACAAGATCGGCCTGACGAGCGTCGCCATGCAGCAGCTCCTCGGCGTCGACCAGCCCGACTTCGGCCACATCCTCGACACGATGATGGTGCCGAACGGGGGCGCCCTGCAGCGTAGCGACCTGGTCTATCCGCGCGTGGAGGGGGAGATCGCCTTCGTTCTGGCGGAGGATTTGCGCGGGCCGGGCGTTACCGTGCCGCGCGTGCTGGCCGCGACGAAGTACGTCATGCCCGCCCTCGAGGTCGTGGACAGCCGGGTCGCCGACTGGAAGATCACGCTCGCGGACACCATCGCCGACAACGCCTCGTCGTGCCGCATGGTGGTGGGCGGCCGGTGCCTGCCCGTCGACGGGCTGGATCTGCGCCTGGTGGGCATGATCCTGGAGAAGAACGGCGAGATCGTGAACTCGGCGGCTGGCGCGGCCGTCCTCGGGAATCCCGCGCAGGCCGTGGCGTGGCTCGCGAACCGGCTGGCCGACTTCGACGTCACGCTCCGCGCTGGCGAGGTGATCCTGCCGGGCGCGCTGACTGCGGCGGTCAGCGTCGAGGCCGGTGACACGGTGCAGGCCACCTTCGACCACCTCGGCTCGGTGTGCGTGCGGTTTGTGTAACGGGGCGAGGTGCGCCTCGTCTCCCCGTCACACCCCTTGCGCGATGATTCATGCCATGCGCCGGCTGCCGCGCTGGATTTCGGCGATCATGGCTCGACCCTGTGCCTTGGCTTCGTCATCGCGCGTAAGGTCACGCAGGATGACGTTGGTGTCCATGAGGCGCGGCTCCATCGTCAGCCTTCGGTGACGATCTCCTCAGCTACCGATTCTTCTCCGGCGGTCCTCACTTGGGACCAATCCTCGGGCCGACGCGTAGGCTTGACGGCGCCGAAACCATGCAGCAGCCCCGCGGTGCGGACTTCCGGTTACCCTTGGCGGGACTTGGGCGGCGATTCGCCACAAACGGGGTTTGGGCTACTCCGCCGGCACCTGGTGGGTCATGGTGATCTCGCGATGGGTCGCGGTCGACTCGAGGATCGCGAGGCAGACCTCGAGGGTGGCCTCGCCCCAGCGGCCGTCGTGGAACGGCCGGCGGTTCTCCACGACCGCGTCGTACAGCTCGCGCATCTCGGCCTCGCGGCCGTGCGCGCCCTTCTCGATGGGCAGCTCCCTGCGCCCCTCGGCCGTATACACGTATACGCCGTCCGGCGATTGGCGCACGTCGCCCCGCTCGCAGGTGACGATGTTGAGCCCGAAAAAGGGCTGGTGCCGCTCGGTTGAGGCGCCGCTGCCGGAGCGCCCCATCGTGAACCATTCGCCGACCGCCTGGCCGCCATAGCGCCACGATTCGAGGAGCGATTCCATCTTCTTGGCTCGCTCCGGTCCGGCGCCAAGCTCCGCGAAGAAGCGGTGCGCCTGCACGAAGTCGTCCGGGTTGACGATGTTCCCGCCCTCGCCGATCCCCCACACCAGCTCCGCCGTATCCAGGTAGGCGTACCCGCTGAAGACCAGCGACGCCGGCACGCCGTTCTCGAACTCCAGAAAGCAGACGTAGTGCCCTTCGGCCGGTCGCGCCGGGGGCTCACCGCGGGTCGGGTCGCCTGCTCCCGCGACGGCTCGGACGCTGCGCACCAACCCGCCGCCCAGCAGCCGCACGATGTCCACCTGATGCGGCCCCTGGTTCAGCACGATTCCGCGGCTCATCGCCTCGTCGTGGTCGGAGAAGGGCCGATAGATGAAGTTCTTGTAGTAGGAGGCGTTGATCATCAGCGGGCGTCCCAGGTCGCCGCTCCGCACCACCTCGCGCATCTTGCGCACGGGCGGGTCAAAGCTGTGGGTGTGGCCGCACAGGAGCCACACGCCATTCTCGTCCGCGGCGCGGTTCATCGCCTCACACTCGTCGATGGAGAGCGCCATCGGTTTCTCCACGATGACGTGCTTCTTGTGCTTCAGCGCGACGATGGAGTGCTGGGCGTGGTATTCGTGGGGGGTGGCGACGTAGACGGCGTCGATGTCGCGGCTCTGGCACATCTCCTCGACGCTCGTGAACGCAGCCGCGCCGAACTCCTCCTGAAATTGGTCCAGAGCGTGCTTGCGAACGTCGGCTCCCGCCGCGATCGTGATGAAGGGCAGCTTGGCGATCTCAGGGATGACCCGTCCAGCGCCCATTCCGAGCCCGACGATCCCGAGCCGCAGCGTTTCCGCCATCTCCGCTCCCCCCGCTAGCTTCCCGCGCGGCGGGCGGCGAGCTTGCGCTGATTCAGCTCCCAGGCGATGTCGATGAGCATGTCCTCCTGGCCGCCCACCGTCTTTCGCCGTCCGCACTCGAGCAGGATGTCGCGCACGTCCACGTCGAACTTCTCCGCCGCCCGGTACGCGTGCAGCAGGAAGCTGGAGTAGACGCCCGCGTACCCTAGGGTAAGGGCGGCGCGGTCGATGATCTGCGGCCGATCCATGATGGGGCGAACCACGTCCTCCCCCACGTCCATGATCTTGAACGTATCGATGCCGGTGTCGACGCCAAGCTTGTCCAACACCGCGACCAGCACCTCGGTCTGCGTGTTCCCCGCGCCGGCGCCCAGCCCGCACGTGCACCCGTCGATGTTCGTCGCGCCCTCCTCCATCGCCACGAGGGAGTTGGCGACCGAGCACGAGAGATTGTTGTGGGCGTGCACGCCGATCTCGATATTGAGGGCCTGCCGGAGGGCCGAGATCCGTGCGCGCATGTCGTACGGCGTCATGGCTCCCGCGGAATCGACTACGTAGACGCAGTCGGCGCCGTAGCTCTCCATTTTGCGTCCCTGCTCGCACAGCTCCTCGGGCGTCACCATGTGCGACATCATCAGGAACCCGATGGCCTCCATCTGGAGCTTCTTCGCCATCTGGATGTGCTGCTCGCAGATGTCGGCTTCGGTGACGTGGGTACAGATGCGCGCCACGCGCGCGCCGTACTCGTGCGCCATCTCCAGATCTTCGGCAGTCCCGATGCCGGGGATGAGCAGGATGGCCAGCTTGGCGTGCTTGATGACCGCGCTCGCAGCCTTGAGGAGGCTCTCCTGTGACTCCAGGGACCATCCGTACTGACACGACGATCCGCCCAGACCGTCCCCGTGCGAGACCTCGATGACCGGGACGCCGGCGGCGTCGAGGGCGCCGGCCACGGCAGCCACCTGCTCCGCGGTGAACTGATGCGCCTTGGCGTGGCTGCCATCGCGCAGGGTGGAGTCCATGACGCGAATCTGTTTGGGCCGGGTCACGCTCGTCCTCCCGCCGCGCCAGCGCCAGCCAGGAGCCCGCGTGCGATCTCCTCGCCCACGCGCACCGCGGCCTGCGTCATGATGTCAAGGTTGCCCGCGTACTTGGGCAGATAGTCGCCGGCCCCTTCGACTTCCACGAACACCGTCACCCGATCGCCGTCGAAGATCGGGTCCGTGCGGAGCCGGTAGCCCGGCACGTATTCCTGCACGCGCTCGACCATGTCGGAGATCGACTCCGCCACGCGCTGCCGGTCCATCCCCGGCGCGATGGCGTACACGGTGTCGCGCATCATGATGGGCGGATCGGCGGGGTTGAGGATGATGATGGCCTTGCCCCGTTTGGCGCCGCCCACGCGCTCCAGCGCCCGAGCCGTCGTCTGGGTGAACTCGTCGATGTTTTGTCGAGTCCCGGGCCCCGCGCTCTTGCTGGCGATCGTCGCGACGATCTCCGCGTAGTCCACGGGCGCGACGCGATTGATCGCGTGGACCATCGGCACAGTCGCCTGCGCGCCGCAGCTCACCATGTTCACGTTCGGCGCGTGGAGCTGATTGCCCATATTCACGACCGGCACCACGTAGGGCCCCACGGCCGCGGGGGTCAGGTCGACGGCGATCTTCCCGGCCTCCTTGAGCCGCGGCGCGTGCTGGAGGTGCGTCCGGGCGGAGGTGGCGTCGAAGACGATGTCGCCGACTTCGGGGTCGGCCAGCAGTCCGTCGATCCCGTCCACCGTCGTCTTCAGGCCTGCCTTGCGCGCCATGGCGAGCCCCTCGGACGCCGGGTCGATCCCGGCCACCATCGTGAGCTCGATGACGCTGCTCCGGAGCAGCTTGATCATGAGATCCGTGCCAATATTGCCCGAGCCGAGGATCGCGGCCCGTATCCGCCCTGCCATTTCCCCAACGCCCTCCTCGAGCGGGAGACGACGGTTCGACCGGCCGGTGGGCACACGTCCCCGACGCTTGTCTCCCGACACATTGCAAAGTCGCGCAGACATGATATCCCACCAGCGTCCGAGGCCTTTGGCTCCACAACGACGGGTGGTAGACTACGTTCGCGGAATCGGAAGCTGACGAAGAGATGTGAAGGAGTAGCCATGGCACGGGTCACCGTTGCTGACGTCCAGCGCATGAAGGCAGAAAAGAAGAAGATCGTCGTCATGACCGCGTACTACTACGAGATGGCGCGGGCGATCGACCGGGCCGAGCCCGACATGATCCTGGTCGGAGACAGCGGCGGCCGGTTTCTCCTCGGCCACGCGGACAACAACGACGTGACCCTAGAAGAGATGATCATCATGACCCGCTCGGTGGTCCGCGGCACCCAGCACGCCCTGGTTATCGGCGATATGCCCTTCATGACCTACCAAGTCAGTGTGGAGGACGCGGTGCGCAACGCCGGCCGCCTCGTGAAAGAGACGCGCTGCAACGCGGTGAAGCCGGAGGGCGGAGCCGAGATCGCCCCACACGTGGAGGCGATGGTGAAGATGGGCATCCCGGTGCTGGCGCACATGGGACTCACACCCATGACCAGCGCGGCGATCGGCGGGATGACGGGTGGCGCGATCCTGCCCGAGGAGCGCATGCGCCGCGACGCCCATGCCCTCGAAGACGCTGGCGCGTTCGCCATCATCCTGACCGGCATCTCGCCCGATCTCGCGAAGTCCATCACCGAAGAGCTGCGCGTGCCCACCATCAGCGGTTTCGGCGCGGGCGACGACTGCGATGGCGACATCGGCGTGAGCCCGGGCACCCTCGGCTGGACCGCCGACCAGATCGACAACCCGCGCGCGAAGTACGGCCCGGTGGCGAAGGCGATCTACGAGAGCGCTCGCGCCTACGTCCAGGACGTGCGGGAGCGGAAGCCGACACGCTCCGCGCGAACAGTGGCCGCGACGGGCTAGCCGACCCGCAGTTGGGACGACCGACCGGCATCCTCGCTGTCGTGGCCAATCGAAGAGACATCATGGAAAGCGTCGCGAAGCATCGCTGTCGGCGAGATCCTTCGGGATGCGCCCTCAGCTTGCCCATCATGCTCGGCCCCCACGACGGGGGAGGGGGTGTACTATGCTGACGAAAGAAGAGAATGACCTGCTGACCCAGACCGGACCCGGCACCCCGTGCGGCGAGCTCATGCGCCGCTACTGGCAGCCGGCGGCCCTGTCCGAGGAGCTGCCCCCTGGCGGCGCACCGGTCCCCGTGCGCCTCCTGGGCGAGGACCTCGTCCTCTTTCGCGATGACGCTGGCCATCCGGGCCTCCTGGGCCTGCACTGCCCCCATCGGGGCGCCGACCTCTCCTACGGTCGGCTCGAGGACGGCGGGATCCGCTGCATCTACCACGGTTGGCTCTTCGACGTTTCCGGCCGGTGCCTCGAACAG
>DASRDP010000060.1 GCA_035652535.1 Chloroflexota bacterium | reverse complement strand
CGCCCCTCCATCCCTCGTCGAGCGCCGTCGAGGACGAAGACGTAGCCACACGCGGGATCTGGCCGGGACACGGCCGGTGCGAAGGCGAGAAGCGACGCGACCAAACCCGCCGACGGCACCACCGCGTCCGCGGAGACCCAGCGCTGCGCGATCGGGACGACGCGAAGTCCCGCGTCCATGAGGGCCGGCGTGAGCGCGAGCGCCGACTCTGGGTTCCCGCGATCCACGAACACGTGGGGTCGGTCACCGCCGCTATCGCGGATTGCAGCCAGGAGCGACGGGTCGATTCGGCGGTAGCTGGGTTCCCGAATTGGGACGGGTTGGAGAAATGGCGCCGCGCAGACGTACATCCAGTACGGTCCGGCCGCCCGCTGCCATCGACGGAGCGCCTGGGCCAGCAGGCGACCCGTCGGGACGATCAACGGGCGCCAGGCGTTGACTCGGACGTCGCTGCTTGCCCCCCGGCCTCTCCGCCGGCGGCGAGAATCTGACGCAGGCGCGCGCCGTCGACGGGCTTGAGATGGGGGAGTACCTCGAGCCATCTCCGACGCGACGTGGGGTCGAGGAGCGGGCTGCGGCGGATCAGGCGCGCCAACTCCCGTTGCTCCCGCGCGGTCAACTGCTGCTCGCCGATGCTCCACCCCTCGCTCCCGCCGAGAACCCTCCCGACTTGGGCGCCACCGACGCGCTCTTGCCACCGACCGCGCTGACACTGGCTCCGCTCTTGTTCGTTGCCGCCACGCCGGCGCCGGCGCCCCCCGCGCGTCCGCTCACGGCGTGGCTGGCGCCAAATGTGCGCTCCGCAGCGGGCCGCGGGGCCACGGAGGCCGTCGAGCCATCGACGGTTCCCGTGCTCGGGGCTGTTTGGGACGGCGGGTCATAGTATCGTGGCCCGGAGTACCCGCCGTAGTACCCGCCACCGACGTAGAAGGGTCGCCAATAGACGTAGTCGCGATTCTGGGCCGTCGGAGTGGCGGCGCCCCCCTGGACGCCAGCAAGCTGGATCGGGGTGTCGGCCGACAGATGCAGGATAGGATCGCCGGAGATGGGAACCTCTAATGTGGGATTCCCGTCGGCCTCGGCAAGGCGCAAGAGACTCACGCGGGCGGGTGTACCCTGGCCCCCCGAAGCGCCAGGTTGTAGCCAGGAGAACTGATACACGCCCTGAGGATCGCGCGTGATGGAATTGGCGACCACGGGATAGCTGCCCGATTGCGTCGGCAGGCCGGACCGGACCTCCTGCGTCAGGGGTTGCACGCTTGGAACCGCTGTTTCACCCCCGGCGCTGCTGCAGGCGGCCAGCGACGCCGCGAGCAGGAGGGCGGCGGAGAGCCGAATTGTCGGCTGCGCTTGGTGTCGGAGATAGGAGCTGACGTCGTATGCCAGGTCGAGGAGGCGTTCCAGCACCTCGGTGCGCTGATGCAACTCCGCGGGCGGGGGATCCTGGGGAGCGCGGCCTTCCCTGCGATTAGGTTGCGATCGCTTATCGGTGCGTTTCACTGTCGCCTCGGGCGCGGAGCTCGCGTCGAGCCCGCGCATTCTCTCGCGTGATCGATGCCGGCCACGTCGCGGGCAGCGCCGCTAAGCGACGCGTCGATCGAAGTGCTCGTCGGGGGCACTCAGCCCCATCTTCTCCAGGATCGGGGCAACTTCGTCGATGTACATGCGCCGCGCTTCTTCGTTCCGCCACCGCTTGACGCCGAGGCGGACGGCCATCTCGCTGCCCGCGGAGCCCGTGTGGCCGAACATGTCGAGGGCGCGCGGGTACCACTTGTTGACGGCGGCTTGCGCCAGCTCACGATTGCCGTAGTAATCCGGATCGTTGGCGATTCGGTTCAGGGTGTTTCGACCCGCGCCGATGTGGAGATTTTCCTCGGCAAGCATCTGGGGTATGGCGCGGGCGAGCGGACCGTAGCTGCATTCCTGAAAGGCCCGCAGCTGGTACATGCCCACCCGGTCGACCAGGCAAGCGAACGCCGCGACGTCCTGCCACGTCTCGAAGTCCATGTTGAAGGAGTCGAGCTTGTGCTCGTGCTCCTTGCGGTGCAAGAGGTCCTCGATATATCTGCGTCCATCGGCCCCAAAGTCCTCGAGGAGCTTGACCATCTGCCAGCCGTGGCGCATCTCATCGGCGATGATCCGCGCCTCGATCCACCGATCCTCGAACGTCGGCGCCTTGTCGAGCCAGGGGCGGTGCTGCTGGACCGATGCGAATTCGGTATCCGCCTGCACCCACAGCAGCTTGATCAGGAAGTCGCGGTATTCGTCTGGAAGCTCGTGGGCATGTTCGAACTTCCGCACGCCCTTCATCTCGCCCCACTGGATGTCTCGTGTCTGCATTGACTGGTGTCGCTCCTTCGCCAAGTTCGGCGCATCCCGTCGATCGCGCAGGCCACTCGCCTCACAATCGCGAGCGATCCGCCCCCAATTTTCGCATGAATTCTTCCATGAGCACGATCTTGCGGGTCTGGGTCCCGCGGGCGACCTCGCGAAGCGATCCCGCGTTCCGTACTGTGAACCGGAAGACCAGATCGCGGTCCTCGGCGACCTCGAGCAGGACGTCGGCGGTGACGGTGTCGCCTACGCGGCTCGGCGCGAGATGCTCCAGCACGACCTCGAACCCAACGCTCGTGTACCCATCCTCGAGATACTGGTCGGCCAGCATATAGGTCGCGTCCTCGACGAGCTGCAGCAGGCGCGGCGTCGAGAGCACGGCCGGCAATTTCCCGCCGCTGGCAAAGGCGGCCGTGTGCTCCGACGCGACTGTCAACTCTGCCTGTCCCCTCAGGCCAATCGACCCCGTGAAATACGGAACGGCTCCCATGTCGCTCACCTCGCCTCGCTCAGTCTGCACAACAAGCGTACCGCTTTCGCGCGGAAAGGCCGCCGGCGATTCAGCCCTGGGCCCCAAGCTCTACGGGAGCATAGCTCTCGTCCGACGGCGGGCCGTTGGCGTGCCAATACGCGGCGATGCGGCCATCGGTCGACAGCGCGATGAGACTCGACGAGACGGTCCCGCGCTCGCCGCCCGGTCGGCAGATCGGAGTGGGGCCGTCCGTGTCTGCGCAGATCCGCCCGAGCTGGCGCAAGACCTCGTCGAGGGGATCGCCGCGATAGTCGACCCTGGCGAGAAGCTCGAGGCCGCGCGAGGCGGTCGGCAAGCCGGGCCCGTCGGGGTCGCCCTCGTTGGTGATGACGTGCGGCCCAGGCTCGAACACCTGCCGGTCGCCCCGCCACGTCATCGACCAACTCCCGTGGACGTCGGCGCAGAGCAGATTGAACGGGTTGTAGCGCGAGGCGGCGAGGCGCTCCCTGATGGTTCCCTCCGCATCGGCCGTCGACCGGCTGAGGAGCACGTCGAGGCAGAGCCCGCCGCGCGAGGGCAGGGTCCGATCGATCGCGCCATCGCGGCGGTTCGTGATTGCTGCCAGTACGCCGCGGTCGTTCACGCCGAGCCAGGTGCCGCCAGCAGCGACGTCGCGACCCGCCCAGATCCCCGGGCTGGTATCCCACCGGTGTGGCGGCTCAGACGGCCGTGCGCGCGATTCATCGCGGTTCGCCGCGACAATGAGCGGATAGTCGTCACGAACCCGCGTCAGGATAAGGATGAAACACATGCGCTAAGCGCGAAGCCGGGGGAGTACCTGTTCGCAGAATCGATCGAGGGACGTCAAATCGGCCGTCAGGCTGCCGACGATCATCGTTTGCACGCCCGCTTCAAAGTACTCGTGGGCCCCACGCACGCAGTCGTCCGCGGATCCGAGGAGGAAGCCTGTCGTGTCCATTCGCCGCGTGCCGTAGTAGTTCATCCGGTAGGCGAGCGCCTTTGCCTCTGCGCGCTCTCGATCGTCATCGACACAGGCGTACACGAGCGCAGCGGGCGTGATCTCGCCGATGTCGCGGCCGGCCGCTTCGGCAAATCGGCGAATCTTGTCCCAATTTGCGCGAAAGCCAGCGGGTCCGCTGCTCGAGCTCCCGATGTACCCGTCCCCCACCCGGACAATTCGCTTGAGCGCCGAGTCCGCGCCGCCGCCGAACCAGATGGGAATGTGGCTTTGCGCTGGACGGGGACCGATAGCCCCCACGTCGATCTGATGAAAGTTCCCCGCGTGCCTCACCTCGTCGCCGGACCAGATCGCCCGCAGCAATCGGACGTCTTCCTCGAGCCGGCTGCCGCGATGCTCGAATGGGATCTCCCCGGCGGCAAAGTCATCTGGCCGGCTTCCTGCGCCCAGGCCGAGAATCACGCGGCCCCCAGAGAGCCGATCGATGCTGGCGACCATCTTGGCGAGCAGGGCAGGGCGGCGAAGCGCGCCCAGCAAGACGCAGGTGCCGAGTCCGATGCGCGTCGTCGTCGCGGCGACGGCCGCCAGCGTCACGAGCGGGTCCTGGTTCGGGAAGACCAGGCGGTCGCTGACCCATACCGAGTCCAATCCCGCCATCTCGGCGCTTCTGCCGAATTCGATCGCCGTTCTCGCCTCCGCGTCGGGGGCAGAGGTGGGGATCGTGAGGCCGATGTGGATCATGCCCGAGCGCTCCTCTCGGAATCGTGATGAGTGCAGGATGCCGTGTTGGGTCGCCGCCTAGCGCCCTCCGCCAGGCAGCGTTGATGGATGGAACAGATCCTCGGGCGGGACCGGACGCTCGAAAGCGCCGAGCCGGTGCAGAAAATCGATGAACGCCGCGATGTTTGCGCGCGCCGTATCGCTCAATCCGTAGACGTGCGGGTCCTCGCCGAGCAGCTCGATCTCTCGCTCGGCGAGGGCTTGCTCGTCGGCCGGCCGATACGCGGCCGCGCGGCGGTTCGCCTGGGAGAAGGCCTCGACAACCTGGCCAGGGATCTCCGGGTGGGCGCGGGCTACGTCCGGGTCGACCGTCGCCAGATCTGAGATCGGATAGAGCCCGGTCCGCCGGTACGTCTCGGCAATCACCCCGGGGTCCTCAATGAGCGGCCTGGTCCCTGGATAGCGCGCGAGAAGCTGATCGATAGAGTCCGCGCCGAATAGCGAATGGTACCGAGGACCGGTGGTCTCGATGACCGCGTCCACGTCGCCGCGCAGCAGCATCGCGAACTCGGCCTCCTCCGAAGTCGGGCCGTCGTGGAGGCGGAGCCCCATCGCGTTCGCTGGGAGGGAGGCGGGATCGCCCATGAACCAGTCGATGCTCATGAGATCGATGCCATAGGCGTGATCGAGGACCATGAGGACAGCCGCCCCTGTTCCTGATTGGATCGTGAGCCGCGAGCCGATTCGCTTGCCGGCGAGATCGCGCGGGTGATGCAGCGGAGAGTCCGCGCGCACGATGATGTTCCGCTGCATATGCTCGCGCCCGAACCAGACGGGGATCGCCCGCGCGGGGCGGCCCTTCAGCAGCTCGAGCACGAGGCGGCGCACGCCGTTCTCTCCCACCGCTACGTCGCCCTGCTCGGTCGCGATGAATCGATCGGGCGCGTTGTCGATCTCCGAAACGCATTCCCACGTTAGCCCCGGAATGCGGACGCTCCCATCTTCCATGGCGCGCGTCCAGGGGGCGGGTGGGATCACCATGCGCAGGTGGATGCTCGTCGATTGGGCCATGCAGTACTCCCGAGAAGATCCATCGAATAGTACCGACGCCTACGGGGCGCGGCAACCCGTCCGGTCGGTTTAAGTCTTGAGGCAACACGCCCGCGTTGCGGCGGACGATCCTGAGACCCATAATGCTGCGGCCGCACGCGCGCCCGGCCCTCGCCCGATCCTCGTTCCCATGGAGGAGTTGTGCTCCAGGAAGCCCCCCTGAAATCCGCCTTTCGCGCGACGCCCAGCGGGCTGTATCTCTACACGACATCGCGGGACGGACACCCCAATGTGCAGTTCGCCTTCCGCGCGATCGGGATTTCCGAGGATCCCCCGCTGCTCCTCATCGGCATGCAGCAGGGCAACTACAGCTACGAGACGGTGCGCCTGACGGGCGAGGTGGTCGTCAACACCTGTTCGGAAGCGCACGTTGGTGCCATCGATCGGAGCCGCGGCCTCAGCGGCCGAGAGACGGAGGACAAGTTCGCGATTCTGGGACTGACGCCCCTTCCGGCGAAGGTCGTGAAGCCGCCTCTCGTGAAGGACAGCTACGCCAGCGTCGAATGTCGCGTGGTGCGCGAGCTTGGGAGCGCCGGGAGCACGGCCCTGATCCTGGTGGAGGCCGTCGCGTACCACGTTGACGAGACACACCCGCCCGTCACGAGGCTCGTCGGCAAGACGCAGCGCCTCGGCCCGCCGATCGACTGATCCCCGTGCCGAAGCCGCGCACGCCCAGCTCCACCGGCGGAGAGGTGATGAACGAGGACACACCCCTCCGCTACATCGTGGTCCGGAGCGCGCGACGGCGGCGGACCTTTGCACTCACCGTGGAGAGGGACGGGACGGTGCGCGTCGCCGCGCCGATGCGGGCCCGGGCCGAGGAGATCCGGCGCTTCGTCGAGCGGCATCGGCGGTGGATCGCCAGCCGGCTGGCCGCGCGCCCGCCGGACCGAGCGCCGCTCCAATTCGCGAGCGGGGAATGCATTCCCTACCTGGGACGTCCCCTCCGCCTTATCGTCGAACCTGGCGCCGCGACTCGCCCGCTGGTGGCGCGCCGCGAAGGCGCGCTCTTCGTCATCGAGCCCGCGTCGCTCGGCGGGGACGAGCGGCGTCGAATGCTCTCGGCCGCGATCGAGCGCTGGTATCGCGCGGAGGCGGCGACTCGGCTGTCGTCCCACGTGGCGCGCTGGGGCGTGGTGATGGGCGTGGAGCCGCGTGCCGTTCGCGTCAGGGACCAGCGCCGCCGGTGGGGGAGCTGCGGCGCGGACGGCACGCTCCGCTTCAACTGGCGCCTGGTGATGGCGCCGGCCGACGTGATCGACTACGTCGTGGTCCACGAGCTGGCCCATCTCCGCGTGCTCGATCACTCCCCGGCGTTCTGGGAGGAGGTCGGACGAATCCTGCCGGACTATCGGGCGTTGCGCGCGAAGCTCAATGCCATTGGCCCGTCGCTGACCATGGAGTTCGCGGTAGCGCCGACCGAGGGCGCCGGTTAGCTCACGTAACGCGGACTTTCCCGGAGCGTGCTCTCTACGAAGAGCGACTCGACCTCGGGCGCGGTCGGAATCAGCCCCTGACCCTGCGAGTAGCGGATGAGCGCGGTGAGCGCGGCGCGGTTGGGCTCCAGAGCATAGGGCCACGGATCGGGACCGAGGACCTTCTGCTGCTCCTCGATGAGATCCTGCACCCATGCGAGGGCTGTCTGTCGCGGGTCCGCAAGTCGGCGGTAGCAGCGCTCCTTCGCCTCGCGAAACGCGCGGAGCATGCTCACCGCCACCCACGGATAGGCGTGGAGAACGTCATTGCGAATCGCCACGGTGTGCATGATGGGGAAGATGCCGGTTCGGCGGAAATATTCGACCTCCACTTCCTTCGGCCGCTCGAAGAGGCGCCGCACCCGCGGGTCTCCTTTCGCGAACGACGGGAGCGTCTCTGGATAGATTGCGGCGTCCAGCTGCCCCTCCACCAGCATCCGGTCGAGATTGCCGCCCTCCGGGACCCGCTGGATCTGGAGCCAGGCCGGCGGCTCCCACGGCGTTTCCTCTTCGTCCTGGGTGTACCAGCGTGCACTGGCGATGTCGAAGCCGTAGTCGTCGGCGAGAATGCCCCGGGTCCAGACGCCCGCCGTGTTCTGGAACGTACGCAGCGCAATTCGCTTGCCGTTCAGGTCCCGAGGCTGGTCGATGCCCGCGTCGGCCCGGCAGAAGACGAACGAGTGGCGAAAGCGCCGGTGGGGAAACACGGGAATCGCGGTGAACTCGCGCTTTTCCGCGTAGGCGACGAGATAGTGCGACATCGACAGCTCGGCGATGTCGAACTCCTCGAAGCGCATCATGCGCCAGTGGCGCTCGGGCGAAGGCATGGGCAGCACGGTCAATTCCACGCCGGGCGGGCGAACCGTCCCGTCGATGAGCGCTCGCGTCAGGTCGTAGTCGCCACATGCCAGCGTGAGCCGAATGTCTCCCATCACTCCTCCCGTCTCGTCGGCCAAATCCTCCGGCATGCCGCGGGGGAATGCAATCCCGGACGGGGGCGCCATGCTTCCAGCATGGGGTACAGTTTCGCGTCGGAGGATTCGCGCTGGTGAGCGACTTCGCCCTGCACAAACCCACAACCCTTGCCGAAGCGGTCGACGTGCTTGGCAGCTACGGCGGCCAGGCGCGACCCATCGCAGGCGGCACGGCGCTCGTGGCGATGATCCACCAGGGGCTTGTTCGCCCGGCCGCCCTCGTCCGACTCGACGGCATCTCCGGCCTATCTGGGGTTCGACGAGACGACGGCGCGCTTCACCTCGGCTCTCTCGCGACGCTCGCCGACATCGCGTCCTCGCCCGCCGTACGGCAGGGCGCTCCCGTCCTCGCGCAGGCGTGCGGCCTCGTCGGCAACGTCCGCGTGCGGAACGCGGCGACGATCGGCGGAAACGTCTGCGAGGCGGACTACGCGTCCGATCCACCGGGCGTCCTCTGCGCGCTCGGAGCGCGCGTGCGAATCGCCGGCCCCCGGGGCGAGCGCGAGATCGCGGTGCACGAGCTGATCACCGACTTCTACGAGACGAGCCTCGCGCCCGACGAGATCGTATCTGAGGTGCTGGTCCCGCTCCCTCCATCCAACGCCCGATGCGTTTACCTGAAGTACGTCACGCGCTCCTCGGAAGACCGACCGTGCGTCGGCGCGACCGCGCTCTTACGCCTCGACGGGAATCGCGTCGAGGAGCTTCGCGTCGCCGTCGGCGCCGTCGGAGGATCGCCCCTTCGCCTGCCTGCCATCGACGCGACCGCCGCCGGAATGCCGGCCACCGTCGATCTGTTCCGTCACATTGGCCAGGCCTATGCCGACCAGGCGGAGCCCGTCGCCGACGCGCGCGGATCGGCCGCGTATCGTGCGCGAATGGTGGCAGTGTTTGTGCGCCGAGCCCTGGAAGCCGCGGCGGCCGGGGACGTCGGCGCGCGACGGGTCTGACGATGGCGGGGTGCGCGCGCGGGCGGGACCAGGAATGAGCGCGCAGTCGCCCACCCTTTTCCCCGAGCTGGGCGTGGCCGCCCACCGAGCGACCGGAATTCTGCCATCGCAGAGCATTCGCACGCTCATCGACGCCGGTTCGATTCCCTCATCCGCGCCCATCGAGCCGGCCCAGATCCAGCCGGCGAGCCTCGACCTGCGACTCGGGCCGGTCGCGTACCGGGTGCGCGCGAGCTTCCTTCCCGGCCGAGGGTCCACGGTGCTCAAGAAGGCAGAGGAGTTCAAGACCCACGAGATCGACCTGACCCGGCCCGCCGTCCTAGAGCGCGGATGCGTCTACCTCGTGCCGCTCATGGAGGAGTGGCGCCTGCCCCCGAACATCTCGGGAAAGGCGAACCCGAAGAGCACGACGGGTCGGCTCGACGTCTTCACCCGGCTGATCACGGATTACGCAACCGAGTTCGAGCGCGTGGCGGCCGGCTACTGTGGCGGCCTGTACCTGGAGATCGTCCCCCGGACGTTCAGCATCCTGGTTCGCGCCGGCACCCGGATGAACCAGATCCGATTCATCCGCGGGGCGCCCCAGCCCGGCGACGGCGCCCTGGCGCGCCTCCATCAGACCCAGACGTTGCTGTACCTGCAGGACGAGGCCGTCGAGTCGCCGACCATCGCCGACGGGCTGTGGATCTCCGTCGACCTCGACGGCGTGCAGGGCGCCGCCATCATCGGCTATCGCGCGAAGACCCACGCGCCCCTGATTGATCTCGACCGTGTCGCCTATTATGATCTCACCGAGTTCTGGGAGCCGATCTCTCGCCCGCGCGCCGGCCGCCTCATCCTCAACCCCGAAGACTTCTACATCCTCGCCTCGAAGGAGCGGGTCCGCGTGCCACCGGCGTATGCCGCGGAGATGGTCGCCTATGACCCATCCGTCGGGGAGTTTCGCATCCATTATGCGGGCTTCTTCGATCCCGGCTTCGGATACGGAAGCTCTGACATCAAGGGGACGCACGCGGTGCTGGAAGTCCGCTCGCATGAGGTGCCCTTCGTCCTGGAGGACGGTCAGCGGGTCGGACGTCTCCAGTTCGAGCCGCTGATCGAGATACCGGACCGCGTCTACGGCCGATTGATCGGCTCAACCTACCAGGGACAGGATCTGGCCCTGAGCAAGCAGTTCAAACGGCCATGACCCAGACGATCCCGCCGCCCCGCGCCCAGATGACCCAGCGCGACCGCGACGCCGTCATGAAGGTCACGGCGCAGATCCCGTACGCGCTGAACGTCGAGCTGCCCGGCATGCTGCACGCCCGCTGCGTCCGCAGCCCGTATCCTCACGCCCGTATCGTTCGCGTTGACGCCTCGCGGGCACTCGCGCACCCGGGCGTCGTCGCCGCGCTGACCCGCGACGACCTGTCCGATGGTCGCCTGTTCCCCTACTACGGCGCCGCCATCAAGGACCAACCGATCGTCGCCATCGACAAGGCGCGCCACGTAGGTGACGTGGTCGCCGCGATCGTAGCGGAGACGCCGGACGCCGCCGCGGATGCCATCGACCTCGTGGAGGTGGAGTACGAGGAGCTGCCGGCGGTCTTCGACGCCGTGGAGGCGCTCAAGCCCGACGCTCCGCTCGTCCACGAGCAGATCGTTGGCCATTACGAGTTCGCCGCCGGAGGAATCCAGCCGCAAAACGGGACCAACCTGATCAACCACATGAAGGTACGGCGCGGCGACGTCGAGGCGGGATTCGCCGAGGCGGAGATCGTTCACGAGGACGTCTTCTCGAGTCCCGCCCTGCACCACTACCCGCTGGAGCCGCACGTCACGGTGGCGCGCTGGGAGGATGACGAGCTGACCATCTGGTCCTCGACCCAGATGCCCTACTTCGTCCGGCAACAGGTCGCCGACGTCTTTCGCATCCCCGCGGAGCGCGTCCGCGTGCTCGTCTACACCCTCGGCGGGGGATACGGCTCGAAAACGTACACGCGCATGGAGCCCCTGGCGGCCGTGCTGGCCCAGAAGGCAATGCGGCCCGTGCGTCTCCTCCTTACGCGCGCCGAGGGCTTCGTGACGACGACCAAGCACGAGGCCCGCGTCCGCATCAAGACCGGCCTCAAGCGCGATGGGACGATCACCGCGCGCGAAGTCGAGGTCCACTACAACGGCGGCGCCTACGCGGATCGGAGCGGGACGATCGCGCGCTCGGGCGGAATTGGCGCGTCGGGGCCATATGGCATCCCGAACGTCAAGGTCGACGCCTACGCCGTGTACACGAATCGGCCGAACGCGGTGCCGTTCCGCGGCCTAGCCGTCTCGCAGGTCGCGTGGGCGTACGAGCGCCACACCGACGAGCTGGCCCACGCGCTGGGAATGGACCCGCTCGAGTTTCGGCGGAAGAATCTTCTCCGGACCGGCGACCGTTTCGCCACGAGCGAGGTGCTGGAAGACGTCCACTTCGTCGAGCTGCTGGAGGACGCGGCCCGGGCCATCGACTACGACGGCCCGCTTCCCGAGCCATCTGGGCCCAACAAGCTCGTCGGGCGCGGCCTCTCGACCATTATCAAGCACATGGGCAGCAATCCGGCGACCACGACGTTGATGATCCGTCTCCGGTCCGACGGCGCCATCAGCGCGCTCAGCAGCACCGTCGACATCGGCCAGGGCTCGCGCACGGTGCTCGCCCGCGAAGTCGCCCGCGCCCTCGGGGTCCCGGAGGACCGCGTCGACGTGCCGTTCGTGGACACCCGCTCCACCCCGCCGGACCAAGGGACCAGCTCGAGCCGATCCAGCTTCTTCAACGTCCTGGCCGCCCACGTCGCGGCCGAAGACCTCTACCGTCAGCTTCGCGGGCTCGCCGGTCAGGTGTTCGAGGTCCCTGAATCGGAGGTGACCGCGGAGCGCGGATTCGTCCGCGTCGGCCAAGGGGAGCCCGTCGACATCGCCGCCCTGCTCCGGCAGGCCGGCGTGGAGAGCCTGGCCGGCGTCGGCGGGTTCAAAACGGAGATTGGGGTCGACCCAGAGACCGGCCAGGGTAAGGCGTCCCATCATTGGCACCAGGCGGCGGCCGCGGCGACGGTGGAGGTCGATCGCGAGACGGGCAAGGTCACCTTACTGAAGCTCCACCTGGCAACCCATGCCGGGCGCGTCATCGACCGCCCAAACGCCGAGCTGCAGAACGAGGGCTGCGCCGCGTTCGGCATCTCTCAGGCGCTGTTCGAGGAGATGCTGTTCGAGGACGGCCAGGTCACGAACCCCAACCTCTCCGACTACAACATCTCGTCCATGGAAGACTTCCCCGCCCCGTTCACGACGACCCTCGCGGAAAGCCCGGACCCCAACGCCGAAGTCCACGGGCTCGGGGAGACGGGCCTCCCCGCCGTTCCGCCGGCCATCGGCAACGCGGTGCGCGACGCGATCGGCGCAGCCGTAAACCGCATCCCGCTCACGCCGGAGCGCGTGCTGGACGCGATAGAGGGGGCGAGCCGTTGACGGGCGTGACGCTCCACGTGAATGGCGACCTCCACGTCGTCGACGTCCCAAACTCGCGCACGCTCCTCGAGGCACTCCGCGACGAGCTGAAGCTGCTCAGCGTGCGCGAGGGGTGCGGCATCGGCATGTGCGGCGCGTGCACGGTGCTCGTCGACGGCCGGCCCATCAGCTCCTGCCTCGCCCTCGCGGCCATGGCGGAAGGCCACGAGGTCCTCACCCTCGAAGGGCTCGGCATTCCCACAGACGAATCGGGCGTCCGCGACGTCGCGCACCTGGACCCGATCCAGGCCGCGTTCGTGGCGCGAACGGGTTTCCAGTGCTCGTACTGCACGCCCGGCATCCTCCTCACGACCAAGGCGCTCCTCGCCGAGCGGCCCGACGCCACCGACGAGGAGATCCGCGCGTATCTCGCGGGCAATCTGTGTCGGTGCGGGAGCTACGTAAAGATCCTCGACTCCGTGCACGAGGCGATCGCCCGTCTCGCTGCCGGCCGCTAGCCCGAACCGGATTCGATTTCCCCGCTCCCTATAATCCGATCAGCCACCGATGGGAGGAGTCGATGCCGGTACGGGACCTCCGCGAATGGATCGAGCGCGTTGACGAGATCGGGGAGCTGTCCCGCGTGGACGGCGCGGACCCCGAGTACGAGCTGGGTGGGCTCGTCGATCTGTACCAGTGGGACATGGGAAACCCGGCTCTGCTTTTCGACCACATCCGAGGGTACCGGCCCGGGCACCGCATCGTCGCCAACGTCTTCACGTCGCTGCGCAGGCTCGCCATCAGCCTGGATCTCCCCCTCGATTACGGCCCGCGCGATTTCGTCCAGGCATGGCGCACGCAGCTCAAAGACCTGAAACCGCAGCCGGCCGTGACCGTCGAATCCGGCCCCGTTCTCGAGAATCAGCAGCGGGGAGACGCCATCGACCTCACCCAGTTCCCCGCGCCCATCTGGCACCGAGACGATGGCGGACGATACATCGGCACGGGCAACATCGTGGTGATGCGGGATCCGGACACGGGCTGGGTCAATTCCGGGACGTACCGGGTCCAGATGCACGACGCGCAAACGGCCGGCATCTACATCTCGCCGGGCAAGCACGGCCGCCTCATTCGGGACAAGTACTGGAGCCGCGGAGAGGCCTGCCCGGTCGCGGTCTGCGTCGGGCAAGATCCTCTCCTGCTCCTCCTGGGTGGGCTGGAAGTCGACTACGGAACCAATGAGTACGACGTCGCGGGCGCGATTCGGCGCAAGCCGATCGAGCTGATCTCCGCGCCCTATACGGGCCTGCCGGTCCCTGCGACGGCCGAGATCGTGCTGGAGGGCGAGATTCCGCCAGGTGAGATGCGCTCCGAGGGGCCGTTTGGCGAGTGGACCGGCTACTACGCGAGCGGCGAGAAGGACGAGCCGATCATTCGCGTTCGGTCGGTGCTCCATCGCGACGACCCGATCGTGCTCGGCTGCCTCCCCGGCAAGCCGCCCAACGACAACACCTACTTCCGGAGTCCGCTCCGGGCCGCCCTCATCTGGGACGAGCTCGAGCGGTCCGGCGTGCCCGGTGTCGTCGGCGTCTGGTCGCACGAGGCTGGGGGTGGCCGGATGTTCAACGTCGTGGCCATCCAGCAGATGTATCCGGGCCACGCCAAGCAGGTCGGCATGGCGACGGCGAGCTGCCACGCTGGCGCTTATGCGAACCGCTTCGTGGTGGTCGTGGACGACGACATCGACCCGTGCGACACGAACCAGGTGCTCTGGGCGATGTGCACGCGCACGGACGTCGTCGAAGATGTGGACGTGATGAAGCGCTGCTGGAGCACGCCGCTCGACCCCATGGCCTACGCGGGCGAAGGGCCCCGGTATTTCAACAATCGGATGATCATCGACGCCTGCAGGCCCTACGATCGGGCGAAGACCTTTCCAACCGTCGCGCGCGTCGGCGATGCCGAGGCGAAGGAGCTTCGCGCGAACTGGCCGGAGCTCTTCTCGCCGGACGGCAGGGCGCGACCGCAAGCGACGCGCGCCAGCCACGCGCTAGCCAGCCAGCGGCCGTGACGGCGGAAAGCCGCATAATAGCGCCAACAGTGGAAGGAGAACCGCGTTTCTCACGGGAGGGCATGATGGCACGCGAGTATCGCTATATCTCTGGCGATTCGCATCTCGAGATCGATTCCCAGCGGTGGATTCACCGCGTTCCGGCGCAGTATCGCGATCGCGCCCCCCGCGTCATTCGCCTGCCGGATGGCGGCGACGCATGGATGATCGAGGGACGTCCGTTGCGCGAGGTGCCATCGGATCTGTACGGCGGGAAGGGCCGCGAGCGCTGGTGGCCCTTCGGACAGAACTACGAGACGACGCCCGGCACCGGCACGCCCGAGCAGCGGCTCGCCGAGCAGGACCGCGACGGGATCGACGCGGAAGTGATGTTCCCCGGCGTGTCCGGCCCGGGCCTGTGGAGCGCTATCGCCGATCGGCAGGCCTATCTGGCGGTCGTGCGTGCCTACAACGACTTCCTGGCTGAGGAGTACTGTGCCGTCGCCCCCGATCGCCTCATCGGGCTGGGAGTCATCCCATGGACGGGCGTCGACGACGCCATCGCCGAGATGGAGCACTGCGCGAAGCAGGGCTTGAAAGGCGTCATGCTCGGCACGTTCCCCAGTGGGCTCGGCCGTCCCAGCCCCGAGGACGACCGCTTCTGGGCCGCGGCCCTCGACCTCAAGGTCGCCATAACCGCCCACGAGCAGTTCGACCGCACCGGCCCACGCGCGGGCGCCCTCCTGAAGTACCCCAGCGCACCCAAGGACGTGATCGATCGCATCAGCGAGCCGCGCGACTTCTGCGGGCAGATGGTCAAGTTCGGCCGCCTCGGCGGCGTCAACGCCATCCAGCTCGTTCTGGACGGGGTGTTCGACCGCTTCCCGGACCTGAAGGTCTTTTTCGCCGAGACGCAGATCGGCTGGATCCCCTTCTATCTGGAGATGTGCGACGTGCGCTACGAGCGGCACGAGCTGTGGGCGCAGAAGCTCCTCGGCTTCAAGCCGCTGAAGGGGCTCCCGAGTGAGTACGTCCACCGGCACGTGTTTTGGGGTTTCCAGCACGACTTTGTGGGCGTGGAGCTGCGCCACCACATCGGCGTCGATCGAATCATGTGGGCCATCGACTTCCCCCACCAGGACTCCGAGTGGCCCAATTCGATGGCCCTCATCGACAAGATGTTCGCGAGGGTGCCCGCCGAGGAGACGCGGCGGATCGTGGCCCAGAACGCTATCGACTACTTCCATCTCGACGGGGTCGCGGTCACGCCCGATTCCAGCCGCCAGGCGGTCGCCGCCGGCTAACGAGTCGGCGCGTCACGCGCCCCGGATCGGGCCGCGAAGCGGGACGCGCGGTCGCTCTCCCGGGAGTCGCGCACGCTGAGTCTCGAGGTGATCGCGGAGCTGTTCGAGGGAAGGACGAATCTCGGGCGGACTGTCCTGCAGCACGATGTCCAGGCGCCGCTCCATCTCCCGAATCACCGCCTCGGTGCGCAGCGCCGGCCGGGGACTTCCCTCGTTCTCCAGGGCGATGGCCTGATCGACGATCGCGTCCGTCGTCGAGGCGAGCCGGGACGCCAGCGGCGCGACCACGCCCGGACCTTTCTTGGCTCGCACTGCCAACGCCAGCTCGACGGCACGGCGACGCATCAGCCGCGCATAGAGGCTCAGCCGCGCCAGGTCGTCGCGCGCGAGCCACACCTCGGCCGATTCCTGGGCCTGCTTGACACCATACAGCGGGCTGTCCGGCAGGCTCGCGTCCGCGGCTGTCACGACGCCATACCCGCCGGCCACCAGGACGACCAGCGCGGCGGCCGCGATAGCGGCGAAGCGGACGGCTCGACCTCCCCGCCACATCTCCCCCACGCGCGCCAATCCGTACCGACGCTTGGGCGCAGGCTCCGCGATCAGCGCCTGATGGAGCCCCCGTTCGAGAGCTGCCTGAAACTCGGGGGTCGGGTCCTCGACGATCGCTGAGAAGCGACGCCCAATGGGGACCAGTCGCCGCAGCTCCGCCCGATACGCAAGAGGATAGTTTTCGATACAGGCGTCCAATGGCTCTCCCCCGCGTACCCGCTCGCAGCAGTCGCTCAACGCGGCGGCGAAGGCCGGGTCCGAGTCGTGCGGATCGACCACGTCAGCTCCTTTCCGCGCTCGGCGCTTCGATTCGCGGGCGCATGAGCAGGCGGTGAAGGCTGGCAAGGGCCCGATGGTGGAGCTGGTTGACCGCGTTCGCGTCCTTCCCGACGATGGCGGCGGTCCGCCGGTTGTCGTAATCCAGGATGTACTTGCACACAATGACCTCTCGCTGGTCGTCGGTCAGGCGCGCGAGGGCCCGACGGACTTCGTCGCGGTCGCCGTTCGCGAGCGCCACTTCCTCCGGCCCGAGCGCGCCATCCTCCAGACCGGCCGCGTCCTCGAGCGCGCGAACCGGGCGGCGATATCGCTCGCGCAGCACATCGGCGATCTTGTGGCGCGCGATCTGGAAGAGCCAGCCCAACAGCGCGTTCTCGTCCGCCCCGCGAAATGTGGCGATCCCTTTGACGGCCGCGAAGAACACGTCTTGCGTCACCTCCTCGGCGAGATCGCGCGTGTCGACCCGAGCTGCGACGTACCGGTAGATCGGAACGACTGTGGACCGATAGATCGATTCGAAGGCGGGGCCGTCTCCGGCTCGGGCGCGGCGGATCATCTCGCCGACGTCGGCTGACGCGTCCACGCAACCTCCTTGATCGGTTCACCCCATGCCGGCGCCATGACTATAGTCGCCGGCCACCACACAAAACGTACGGCCGTACTTCTGCGAGCCGATCGGCTGTGGACGGGTCGGCCGATTTTCGCCGATTTTGCCGCCAGCCCGTACGTTCCCCGCAACCTCCGCGACTCTCATTTCAGGAAGGCGAAAACGCAGACGTGCGCGATCGCCCCCCATCCGCCACGAGGCGGATCGCGAACACGCGGCACGCTCATCCACCCACCGCGGGGGTGATGGCGTAGCCCACCGTTCGGCGCACGGTCGTAGGACCCGCGCGCCACAAAGGAGTGAGAGATGAGACGAACCATCGCCATCGTAATCGGGGTCGCGGCCTCCGCGTTCGTGATCGGCATCGGGAGCGCCCGCGCCCAAAGCAACCAGCAGGCACAGGGGGTCCCGCTGACGGCCATCGCCGTGGCCATGGGCCAGCTCCGCGAGGCGGACGGCGGAACCGCCACCATCGACCTGCGAGCCGGTGCCCGCAATGACAAGGCGATCGGCAACCTGCGCTTCTACTCGCCGACCGATGGCTACTACAACGGCGCCGTGCGGGCCCTGACCGTGACGAACGGAGCCGTCCATGCGACCGGAGGTGGCGCGCTGGTAGAGCCCGACGGATCGCGGCAGCGGGTGCAATTCACCGCGGACTTCTCCGCCGATGGGCAGCAGGTCACCATCACGGTGCAGGGATCCGGCGCCGAGTCGTACACCCTCGCGGGACGGCTCGACCCGGGCTTCGTTCGGGCCGGCGCCCCCAGCACCGTGCTTCCCGATGGCGTCCGCAGGCCAAGCAACCGCGCGCGCCCGCCCTCGCCGTGAGTTCAGCCGAAAACACCACGTCCCGAACAGCCGGAATTTGAGGAGAGAAACATGACACGCGGTCTTCTGGCGCTCGTTGGCGCCACAGCAGTTCTGGTCTCGACGACGATCTCGGCGCTGGCATGGAGCGGGGGTGTCGATGGAGCGACTATCGTACCGCCCGAGGCGCCGACGGGGTACTACATCTGGCACGATGACGGGTTCCACGTGCGTACGCACGGGCCAGGCGAGCAGCACTTCTTCACAGCGCGCCTGCACACCGACGGAGTGTTTCAGAACGTCGACACGGTTCGGCTCGAAAGTCGAGACGACGCGCGGATCGTCGACGGCGGCCACACCTTGGTTTTGCAGCTCCATACATATGGCGCCGAGGATGGTGTGAACTTCACCATCAGCGGGGGCACCTCCTTGCGCTTCGCGCTCGATCTCGACGGTCACTTCATCTCGACACGGAAGATCTTCCTCGGGCCGGACGGGTTCCACCCACCCTCCAACCCCTTCACGATTCACCGCTAGAGGGTCGGACGAAGACTGTCACGCCGAGCCGGCGGTCGAAGAATCGGTGAACCGCCGGGGAGTCGGGCGAAGAAGTCCGACTCCCCGGCCCTATCCGGCTGCGTCGTCCCGAAGCTTTTCTCGCACGACGGCAGCGATGTCCCGCGATTCCGGGAAGCCGCCCTCGCGATACATCGAGTGGACGAGGTCGTCGCCCACCTTTACGTCGAAGGAGCCCTCGAACCACGGCACGATCTCGATGGCCGAGAGGTCGGTCTGGAACTCCTTCATCAGGTCCTGGGCGAGCCCGAGCGCCTGACCTTCATACCCACACTCGGCGCAATATGTGATCGTGACCTTCACCGGTTTGCGCGCCATTGCCTTATCCTCCACCTGCCCTACACAAATGGTGCCTCGCACGACAGTACTATAGTCCGAGCACAGGAACCGGTCGGAGGACGCGGTGCGCATCGACGCCGTGCGGAGCTGGATCGTCACGATGGGGCGGACCGACCCGTCGTGGAAGACCGCTGCGTACGCCGCCACGAGCGTGGACGCGTGTATCGTCGAAGTGCGGGCCGACGGGTTGACAGGCCTGGGCGGGGCCGCCGGCCGTCCGCCCGGACGGGGCATCCAGGCGAGCCGCATTCTCGCCGACCTTCACGGGCCGGCGGCGAATGCGCTCATCGGCGAAGACGCCCTCGCCCGAACGGATCTGGTGGAGCGGCTGCGGCGCGCCGGGCTTCATCAATCGGCCATCAGCGCCGTGGATATGGCCCTGTACGACCTGCTCGGCAAGGCGGCAGGTCTCTCCCTCCACAGGCTCTGGGGCGGCGCACAGCTCCGATCGATCCCCGTGGTGCGGATGATTGGCATCAAGCCGCCACGAGACCTGGTCGCCGCGGCGGAGGATCTCGTGGAGAGCGGGTTCGCGCATTTCAAGGTGAAGGTGGGGACCGGCGTCTCCGAAGACGTCGCCCGAATTCGAGCGCTGCGCAGCGAGCTGGGGGACAACCTCTGGATCGGAGTGGACGCGAACGGGGCCTACTGCCCCGACGAGGCGCTCGACCTGTGCCGCGCCCTCGCGCCCTTCGACGTCCGCCTCCTCGAGCAACCCGTGGACTATGCCGACATCGCGGGGCTGGCAATGGTGACGAAGGGCAGCCCGATCCCCATCATGGCGGACCAGATCATCACGAGCGTTGAATCGGCGCTCCGCGTCTGCCAGGCGGGGGCGGCGCACGTGGTCTCCCTGAAGGTCGGCCAGGCGGGCACTCTGGACCAATGCCGCCGGATCGCCGAGCTGTGCCTGGCGTTCGGCGTCGGCGTCCACATCGGCGGCTCAGCGCGACCGGCCGTGGTCGACGCCGCCCACGCCCTGATTGCCGCCGCCCTGCCCGGCGTCTCGCCCGAGTGCGAGATCGGGGAGAGCCTGGCCGTCACCGGAGACGCCACCGGCCCGCCTCCCATCCGCGACGGCCATTGGCTGGTCGGCGATTCGCCGGGGCTGGGAATCGCGCTCAGGCCGCCCACCGGCGAGGAGACCGCCTGAGCCCGACGGCGAAGAGCGGTGCGCTGCGGGAAGATGTCGGCAATGTGGCCCGACAGACCGAAAGGAGCCGTTATGCGAATCATGTTCCTGAACCAATCGCCCCGAAACCCGAGGGGCGACGCTGTCCACGAGCGCACCCAGGCCCTGCTCCGCGGCTACGCCTCGCCGGGGACCGAGCTGGACCTCTGCTACCCCGACGAGTTCGAGGGCGCTCGCGTTATGCGCGCGATGGGGGCCCAGAGCGTGCTGACGGGTTTGCATCATGCGATGGCCACCGCGGCCCTCATCCGCAAGACCGTCTGGGCCCAGGATAGTGGGTACGACGCCGTCATTCAGAGCAACACCTTCGATCCCGGTGTGGAGGCCGGCCGACTGGCCGTGCGCATCCCGGTGATCGGAATCCTCCGAACGGCCCTCCACGTCGCCACGAACCTGGCCGACAAGGTCGGCATCACCGTGCCCCTGGCGGGACACGTCCCGTACACGTGGCGGATCATCCGCTCGTACGGCATGCAGGACTTCGTGACGGACATTCGGCCGGTCGAGATGTACGGCGAGGACATGGACGCGCGAAAGGACCAGCTCTTTCGCGCGGCCGTGGACACGATGACCGCCCTCGTCGCCGAGACGAACCCGCAGTGCATCATCCCGCTCGGCGGCGCCCTCATCCCATACGTGGTCTCACCGAGCGACCTTCAGCGGGAAGTGGGAATTCCGGTCCTGAACACGAAGGCGATCGCCATCGGCTTCGCCGAGATGTGCGTGCGAAACGGAATGTCTCACAGCCCGGTCACGTACCCGAGCGCGCCCCTTCGGTCGGAGGACTTCGCGGCGCACGCGTACGACTGACCGATTCTGGACGGTCGCCGCTCTGCGCTATGCCGGCGCGGCCCAGAGGACGCGGTCCGCGGGCAGGGAAACGCCCAGGTCCCGCCAGGTGTCGCCCCGATCGCGCGTGATCCAGACCCAGCCGCGGCCGGCCTCGCCGTGCGCATGCCCTCGGCTCACCTCGCCCACGCCGGCAAACGCGGAGTTCGCGTCGACGGGATGCGCGATGAGGGTCGAGATCATCGCGTCGATTGGCTCCGGCTGTGCCTCGGCCACCCGCCGCCAGGACTCGGCGCAATCGTCGCTCCGGAAGATCGCGGCGCGCGCGGAATAGACGCCCTCGGGACGCTGCCAATAGCCCGGCGACTTGTCCGCCGTCGCGATGAGCATCGTCGGGCTCTGCCCCTCGGATTCTGGCGCGAGGAACACGAAATCGTGGAAGTAGTCCCGCGTGAACCCATTTTCGGCCCTCGTCCACCCGTGGGCGGGCTCGCTCGCAGTGAAAAAGCCGCGGGCGGACGAGACGAAGTAGCGATCGAATCGCCCCGGCACGCTGGCGACGAGGTGGATGTCGAGGTAGTCGATGCCGCCGCTCACGTCATCCCAGGATTGCCCGCCGTCGAAGCTCCGGATGATGCCGCCGTGTTCGAGCCCGAGACACAGAAGATTCGAATCCTCGTCGTGCACGAAGATGCTCCGAACGTGTCCGACGCCCGAGACCGGCGACCACCAGTTGTCGCGCACCTCCTCGGGCATGTCGAACAGGCTCGTCACCTCACGCCAGCTCCGGCCGCCGTCGTCGCTGCGATAGAGCTGGGTGGGCTCCATGCCTGCATACACGACCTCGTCATTCCCGGGGTCCACCGCGATGGAGCGCACGTCCCCGTCGAGGGTTTTCGACCAGGTGCGCCCAGCATCCACCGTTCGGTACACACCGTCGTGGGCGACGCCGGCGTACACCCGCTCTGGCCGCTTGAGGCTACCGCCGATGGAGTCAACAATTCCGCCCCGCAGGTGAACCGCCTCTTCGCGCCAACCACCGCTCCCCTCGCGCAGTACGTACAGGCCTTCATGGGTCCCCGCATACAGACGAACGCTGCCCGGCATTGGCCTCTCCTTTCGTGATCACGAATATATGCTCTCATGGAGCTCACCTGTCCAGCCTGCGCTCCACGGGAGTAGACTTCCTGCTGACGAAACGGTTGCATTCCCGCGGAGGTAAAGTCGAATGGCCGCGACGAAGCAGCTCACGCTCCAGGTTCCCAGTATGACCTACGACATCATGCGGCCATTTCTCGAGAAACGGGTGCCCATCGAGGGGGTCGAGATCCAGATCGGGCAGGCGCCGGTCATGATCTACAAGGACGAGCCGACCCTGCGCGAGGGCAACTTCGGCCTCGCCGACCTGAACCTCGGGTACTGGCCGCAGGCCATCGAGCAGGGATGGGAGATCGTTGCCCTCCCGGTCTTCTCCAAGCGGAAAGGCGCCTACCAGTTCATTTTCGTCCGTACCGATCGCGGCATTGAGAGCCCCAAGGACCTGGAGGGCAAGGTCGTCGCCTCCCGGTCGTATGGCACATCCCTGACCATCTGGGCGCGCGGACTCCTTCGCGAACGGTTCGGCGTGGACATCTCGAAGATGCGCTGGGTCGTCTGGGTCAAGGATCATTTCCCCGTCTACGCGACGCCGCAGAATGGCGGCAAGGGCGACGGGACCTTCGAGCCGGAGCTGTTCCGCGACCCGCAGAAGAGTGTCGTCAACGCGCTCCTGGATGGAGACGTCGACGCCATGATCACGGATATCTCCGATGGCGAAGCCATCCGCGCGCTGAAGGCGAGTCCCAACGTGCGGCGCCTGTTCCCCAGCTACCAGGCCGAAGACGAGCGGCTCTATCGCGAGGAGGGCATATACACGCCGGTGCATCTCATGGTCATGAGTAAGAAGCTCGACCGGGCGCGACCGGAACTGGCCATGCAGCTCTATCAGGCGTTCGAGAAATCGAAAGAGATGGCCTATACGGACATCCTCAACGACCGGGCCGGCTTCGGCGTGCTCTACCTGCGCGAACATATGGAGGAGCAGATCGAGAAGTGGGGCGACCCGTTCAAGTACGGGATCACGGCCAACAAGCGCACGATCGACTCCTACATTCGCTTCAACGCCGAGCAGGGCCACATCCGCGCACCACTGGCGTACGAGCTGCTCTTCGCGGGGAGCACGCTCGACACCTAGTGGGTCAGCTCGACGTCGCGGCGGAGGATGAACCCCCGCCCCCCGTGGCCATCAGGTTGCTTCGACACTCAGGAGACGAACGCCCTCGTACGTGCCGTCGGGCCCGAATTTGAATGCTGCGTGCGCCCACCCGAGGATGGCGCACGCGTGGCACCCATCGAGCAATCGGTATTTCAGCAGGAACCGCTGGCCGCCATCGTCGGTGGGCTCCACGCCCTCGAATGATGGGCCGGGCGCCCAGAAGAGCACGTCCGGGTGCTCCGCCAGGATCGCCTGGTAGTCGGCATCTCGCTCCGGCCGCAATGCGCTCCCCGCCTGCTCGGGATAGATGACCGCCGGCATCCCTCCCAGGAATGCCATCTGGGTGTTTTCGTTGGCGCGCCAGGGAACGAAGATCGTGCCGAGTTGAACCGGATCGAAGTCCTGAATGTCCGTCAGAAACCAGCCGGTGAGGTGGAAGAACGCGATGGCATCTGGGCTTGCCCCGTCGGCCATCATCACGCCCGCGACACACGCCAGCCGCTGCTGGCAGCGAAAGAGATCGGCGCGGACCTCTTCGCCAGGGGACCAGATCTGCGCGGGCCCGAACGCGACGTTCAGCAGCGTGGGTGTCCCGTAGTCGACGGGTTGTTGGGCCGTCCCACCCCGGGCCGGCTCACCATCCCTGAGGAGAACCCCGGCAACGACCGCCGCCAGAGCCAAGGTACCAAATGCCGCGCGCGTCTTCATCCTGCACCCCCTCCAGCAGGCTGGCCTGCGAGCCCCTCCGGTTTCGTTGACCGGCCGGCGGCGTGCCACTACTATGATCACGGGGCCGGCTCCGCGGCCACCACCCGCGGACGCCGGAGAGCCATCGGTCGAATCGATCCCAGTACCCACAGGGAGGGACCCGGAGGAGGCCCCAATGCCGCGATTCTGCCGCCTGCCGCGGAGCTGCCGCCTATTACGAAACCACTGTGCGCTCTTGAGTATCGGCGTGATCATCGCGGCATGTGCGCAGTCGCCATCCTCGGGCGCCCCGCCGTCCAATGAGGACTCCGGCGGCCACGCCACTAGGTCGCCAAAAATTCTCACGATTGCGCTCCAGCGGGAGCCGGCCGATTTCGGCGGCTATGGAACCAGCAGCACAACGGCTGGCGGGGCGCAACAGGTGCTTCCCATCGTCAACGACGGGCTCACCTACGCGGACAAGAGCACTGTGAACCATCCCCTGCTGGCCGCGGAGATGCCATCGTTCGAGCGCGGCACGTGGAAAGTCTTCGACGATGGAACGATGGAGACCACGTGGACTCTCCGATCGAACATCAAATGGCACGACGGCACTCCGCTGACGGTCGACGATTTTCAATTCGGATTCGTCGTCGCGAGAGATAAAGACCTTCCCAAAAGGATCCCGCCCACAGTGGCCGCGCAGCGCGAGCTCGCGTTTCCGGACGCACAGACGATGGTCATCTCATGGTCGGCCCTCAACTACGCCGGTGACTTCGCGGGCGTGACGCCGCTTCCGCGGCACATCCTCCAGGAGTCGTACGACACCGATAAACAGGGAGCCTTCGTAAACAACCCGTACTTCAGCACGGAATTTGTTGGCCTCGGACCATACAAGCTCGACCAATGGGAGCGCGGAAGCGAGATCGACTTCTCACGCTTCGACGATTACTACCTCGGTCGTCCACCGTTGGATCGCGTCATCGTCAAGATCATCGGCGACCCGCAAGCGGCAGTCGCCGCGATCCTCTCTGGCGTGGTGGACATCGTCCTGCCGACCGGCGTCGATTTGGACGCGGCGCTCGACGTGAAGCGGCGTTGGGAAGGCTCGGGAAACGTGGTGCGAGCCGACTCGACAGCACGGCCCATCGAGTTCGAGATTCAGTATCGACCGGATGTCGCCCGACCCGTGAACGGAGCGCGCGTCAAGACCGTTCGTCAGGCGCTCTATGAAGGATTGGACCGGGTCGGGCTCAACGAAGTCGGGAGCAGCGGACTCGGCGCGCTGGCGGATAGCTGGGTGGAGCCCACCGACGCGATTCGTCGGGATGTCGAGAGCTTCATCCCGAAGTATCCATCCGACCCGGCCGACGCGGCCCGGCTCCTGGCACAAGCCGGATGGGCGAAAGGACCCGACGGCGTTCTGGTGCACGAGGGCGACGGTGAGCGATTCGATCTGGAAATTTGGGCGAACCAGGCGATCGGCTGGGACAAAATCGCCACCGTCGCGGCGAACCAGTGGAAGGCGCTGGGCGTTGAGGCGACCGTCTCGACCATTCCACCGGCGCTCATCGGAAACCGACAGTACGAATCCGGCTATCCCGGCCTCTTCGTCACCAACGTCAACAAGGAGCAATTCTGGGCCCAGAACTTCGCCGGCCGCTACGACTCCCGCTACATCCCGAGTCCCGCGAACAACTACAACGCCGGCAACCGTGGCGCATACGTCAATCCCACAATCGACGCCATCTACGACCGGATCTACGTCACCCTCGATCCGCGGGCCCTCACCACCCTGTACCAACAGCTCGTCCACGAGGCGATGAGCGACCTGGCGCAGATGCCCTTGTACTGGGAAGTTGTGCCGGTGCTGAAGCTCAAGGGGGTCAAGGACCACGAGGGAGGAATCACGCAAACGTGGTTCTTCTACGATTGGGACAAGGAATTGTAATAGCCAGCAGTCGTCGGGTGCCACCGAGGCCCTGACAAATCTACTTCTCTATCCGGCCGGCTTCCGGCCGCGAACGCGCCGACGCGTCCGGCTGCTTCTGGCATCGGCCGGCACGACGCTGATGGTGCCGTCAACTTCCAGCACCGCCATCTTCACCTGCTCGACGCTCTCGACACCGTGCTCCCGAAGCGCCTGCAGCACCTCGGACTCGGCAAGGCCTTCCCGCCGCAAATGCTCTGGGATGAGCGCGCCGTCGTTCACCAGCAGGGTGGGCGTCCCCAGCACACCGCGCCCGAGCCAGCCGTAGCGAACGAACAGCCGGTTCACGGCGCCGTTCACCACGACCAGCACAATCGCGGCAACAAGTCCACCGGTGAGCGACGTGTCAGGCCCTACCATAGCGTTCTGGACCGCGTTCGAGATGATCAACAGCACGACGAGATCGAACGGAGTCATCTGCCCCAGCTCCCGCTTTCCTGCCAAGCGCAGCAGGAAGAGGAGCGCGACGTAAACGACCGCTGTTCGCACGATGATGGCGAGCAGATCAGCGGGATCGAGGTTCAGGATCGACGCGAAGCCAGTCATATCCAGGCTCGCCGGGCGCCCAGAGCCTCGCCCGTCATGCGAAGGAGCGATTGATTTCGCCGCGGAGACGTTCGACGACGTCGACGAGGCCCGAAAGCTCGGTCGAAGAGAGCATCTTTTCTTGAAACACCACCAGGGAAGGCGGCGTGACCTCGACGTGGGCGCCGGGAGCGCTGAGGATGATTGCACGCACGTCCGGGCTCAGGAAGGATCGAATGGCCTGTTCATCCTCTCCGACAACACGGAAGTACCCATCGAAATCCGCGTCGCCCGTCTCGACGCTCGAGGTTACCGTATCCAACAGCGCCGCTGCTTCCCGGCCGACCCGCGGGAACGATCCCACGAGGCGCGCGGCCAGCCTCCCACGGCCCCAGGGCACGACGCGGACGAGCGGCGCTGAGGTGCCGATCGGCGCGAGCGCCACGGTCGCCGACCGGCGAACATCCGTCCGCTCGCTCGGCCACGCCCCGCCCAGCTCCCGAATGTAGGAGTAGTCGACCACCGCGACGGTATCGGCCTGGAGAAGGTCGAAAAAACGATTGCGCCGGGTCACGCCGAAAATCCCAGGGGCGTCGCGCTCCGCCACAAATCGCGCGGCCTCAGCGGCTCCGGCGAAGGAGTAGCCGTGGGCCGCGGCCCAGCGCCGCCGACCGATGAGCTGGATCCGGTAAACCACGAGCGGACCGACGATGTTGCCCAGGAGCGTGACGATCACACCTGCCGCGAGGAACACCACCAACGGGAGCCATTCCGGCATCGCCCAGCTCCTTCATCGAGATCCTGCCGCCGGGGTCCCGCGCCAGGGTGCCCCGGTGGCCCGGGACACGAGCGGCTCTGCGGCCGGAGCAGCGACCGATGCCGCTGGCGGCGACGGCGACGGTCACCGGGTCGCGCTGAGTCCGCCTTCCATCTCCTGCCGCGCGGTCCACGCGCGGGTCCACTGCCTCTCCGCTTCGAGGATGCGGCGGTTCGCCTCGGCTATGCCCGCGGTCGGATTCCTGACGGGCGCGACCTCGGCCGCCTCCTTGTAGACCTGCGCGGCCTTCTCGCGCGCTTCCAGACACAGAACATATGCCTCGTGAAACCGGCGCACGGCTTTCGGCACGGGCATCAGAGTAAAGTCGCGCGTGTCTTTCGTTACCCGCCAGAGATAGACCGCCGCGTGTTGACCATCGGAATCGCGCGACAGCGACAGGGTGCGCGCATCCTCCGACGCGTTGCGCATCCAGCTCCGGTACTCTTCGTCGAGGCGCTCCATCATCGGCAATGCTGTGGTGAGATACTCATCGACTTCGGTTCGCGGGCGGAGCGCATGCGCGCCTGGCGACTGCCGCGACGGGGCGTGAATCTCGGTGGGGGCCTCGTCGCCACCGAGTCCGGCCAGATCGGCCAACGTCGAATTCGTATCGCGCATCTTTCGCGCGAGAACGGCCAACAGCCGCATCCCCAACAGCGTCGATCGCGCGAGAACCTCGAGGAAGGGGGCGGCAGGCACGAAGTAGGCGGCAGAGACGCCAACAGACGTCGCGGTCCCGGAGCGCGGCTGACCGTCCAGCACACCCATTTCCCCTACGATACCGTTGCGCCCGGCCACGGCGATCTGGGTCTCTCCGTTCTTGTTCTCCGCGGCCACGCGGATCTGCCCGGCCACGACGACGTAGAGCCCGTCGGCCGCTTCCCCTTCACGAAACACGACCTGCCCGGGAAGGAAACGAACTTCCTTGGCTTGAGAAACGACGGGCGCCAGGTCTCCCGGCGACAAGCCGGAAAAGAGCCAGTGGCTGCTTACTCCGGTCGGAGTTGCTGTCATAAGAGGGCATTGTGGCGTCGCATGGCGGAATCGTCAAGCGAATTGGCCGAAATGCGCCCGGCGAGACGGTTTGTATCCATCTACCCGACCAGATACTATGCGGGTCGTCGGCCAGCCGCCGCGGAGAGGGTCTCCGATGAGCCACCGCAACGCTATCCTCGCCCAGGGAAACCACCTCAAGCTCGGCATCTTCGGCGCCAACTGTTCCTCAGGCCGATCCTACATCACGGCGCCCGACCGATGGGACACGAGCTGGGAAAACAACGTTCGCCTGGCCCAGATGGCCGACGACCTGGGCATCGAGTGCATGGTTCCCATCGCGCGATGGAAAGGCTACGGCGGGGAGACGAACCCGAACGGGACGAGCTGGGAGTCGATCACGTGGGCGTGCGGCTTGCTGGCCGCCACGCAACGCATCAACGTCTTCGCGACGGTGCACGTTCCGCTGAATCATCCGGTCGTCGCCGCGAAACAGATGACGACGGCGGACCACATCGGCAAGGGCCGTTTCGGCGTCAACGTCGTGTGCGGCTGGAATGAGGACGAGTTTCGGATGTTCGGCGTGACGAAGAAGGAGCACGACGATCGGTACGCCCAGGGGGCAGAGTGGTGGTCGATCGTGCAGCGGATCTGGGCGGGCGGTCCTCCCTTCGACTTCGACGGTGCCTTCTATCGCCTGGCGGGCGTCGAGGCGTCCCCCCAGCCATTCGAGGGCAAGCCGCCGCTGATGATGAACGCGGGCAGCTCGCCGGCCGGAAGGGCATTCGCCATCCGGTATTCCGACATGCACTTCGACGGCGTACGCTCGCCGGAGGAGAGTCGCGATCGGATCGCAGAGACGAAACAACAGGCACGCGACGCCGGCCGATCGATCCAGGTCTGGACCCCGGTCGGCGTAATCTGCCGACCCTCCGCTCGCGAGGCAGCGGAGTTTGCGGATTACGTCGTGGCCCACGCCGACGCCGGGGCGGTCGGGAACCTGGCCGAGATGCACGCCCGCGACGCGCGCGACCGGACGGACCCCGAGGGCGTGTACCGCAGAACGGGGGAGGAATCGCTCGTTCGGCGCGTTCTCGCGCGCGGCTCGTTTTGCGCCGTCGGCGACCCGGACGACATCGCGGCTGAGCTGGCGCGCCTCCACGCGGCCGGATTCGATGGTCTCGTCCTCAACTTCGTGAACTACCTCGAGGAGCTGCCCTTCTTCGCCGGTGAGGTGATCCCCCGGCTCGAACGGGCCGGCCTCCGCGAAGCCGGGCCGCAAGCCCTGTGACGGGCGCACCGATGGACCCGCACGCCACCCGGCGATTCGTCGACGATCTCTGGGCGCGCTCGGTCGTGCCGACTCTCCACGACTACATCGCCATCCCCAACAAGTCGCCGGCGTTCGATGATGAGTGGCGCGCGCACGGTCACATGGAGCGCGCCGTAGCCCTGCTCTCGGAATGGGTCCGATCGCAGAACCTGCCGGGCGCGAAGGTCGAGACCGTCCGCCTCGAGGGTCGTACCCCGCTGCTGATCATCGAGGCCGAAGGCAACTCGGACGAATGCATCCTCGTCTACGGCCACTACGATAAGCAGCCAGAGTTCGCCGGCTGGCGCGAGGGTCTCGGACCGTGGTCGCCCGTGCTTCAGAACGATCGTCTGTACGGCCGGGGCGGAGCCGACGACGGGTATTCGGTCTTCGCGGCCGTCGCCGCCCTGGGCTCCATCGCGGAGCAGGGCGCCCAGCGGGCGCGGTGCGTCGTCCTGATCGAGGGGTGCGAGGAGAGCGGCAGCGTCGACCTTCCGCACTATCTCGATGCGCTCGCCGACCAGATCGGGTCCCCGGGCCTCGTCGTGTGCCTCGACTCGGGGTGCGGCAACTATGAGCAGCTCTGGGGCACGACGTCCCTTCGCGGGCTGGTCGCCGGCACGCTATCGGTCGAGCTGCTGCGCGAAGGGGTCCATTCTGGATCAGCGTCGGGCGTGGTCGCCTCGAGCTTTCGCGTGCTTCGGCAGCTCCTGAGTCGAATCGAGGACGAACGATCGGGCGCCATCCTTCCCGCGGAGTTCCACGTTGACATTCCAGAGGAGCGTCGGCGGCAGGCGCGGCATCTGGCAACCATCCTCGGCGACCCATCTCGAGATCTCCCTCTCCTGGACAGCGTCACACCCGTCGTGCCCGACGCCGTGGAGCTGATCCTGAACAGGACGTGGCGGCCGACCCTCTCCATCACCGGCGCGGCAGGCATACCCTCATTGGAGAGCGCGGGAAACGTCCTCCGTCCGCGCACGGCGGTGAAGATCTCGATGCGGATCCCGCCGCTCTGCGACGCGGATCGCGCGAGCGCCCGGTTGAAGGAGATACTCGAGGCCGACCCACCCTACGGCGCCCACGTGACCTTCGAGCCCGAACAGCCGGCCGCGGGTTGGTGTGCGCCGCCCAGCGAGCCGTGGCTTACGGCGTCGGTGGACCGCGCCTCGCGAGCGTTCTGGGGGCGAGAGGCCGCCTACATGGGCGAGGGCGGGACGATTCCCTTCATGGCGATGCTGGGCGAGAAGTTCCCCGCCGCCCAGTTCTTTATCACTGGGGTTCTGGGACCGGAGTCGAACGCCCACGGCCCCAATGAGTTCCTGCACCTCCCCATGGCACGCGGCGTAACGTGCGCCATCGCGCACGTCATTGCCGATCATTTCGCTCGCGCCGGATGAGTCACCGGACAAATCCGTGGCGTAATTGAGACACTTTCCCCCTTCTGAGCGGAGACGCGCCCACCACCCGCGGCGTACTATGGCGCCATCCTGTAACCGGAGCGTTACCGACGGTTCGGTGGATTTGCGCCGCCTTCGCGGCAATCGTTGCGCTGGGACCGCTCGCCACCGCGCGGGCAGACGACACGCCGCGCCGGCCAACCTCCTACACGGTGCAGGAGGGGGACACCCTCGGCGGCATCGCCGATCGCGCTGGCGTGACCGTGGACGTCATCGTATCTCTGAACCAGCTATCCGATGCCGACACGATTTACCCTGGGACGATCCTCCGGCTTCCGCAGGGGGTCGATCAGTCGCAGGCTCCGCCGATCCAGTCGCACGCCCAGCACGTTCCGCTTGCCACTCCTCCGGGTCCCGCCCCGGCGCGCGAGGGCGCATCGGCGACATACGTGGTTCAAACGGGCGACACGCTGTACGCCATTGCCCAGCGATTCGGGACGACCCCGTCGGCCATCGTCGAGGCGAACGGGCTGGCGGACCCCGACACTCTGGACGTCGGCCAGCGGCTCGCGGTGCCCCTGGCCTCTCCGCAGGCTGCGGCGCCGGCGAGCACCTCCGCGGCACCGCAGGCGGGGGCGTCGGCCGGAGTCGTCGGTCGAATCGCCGACGCTGGACCAGCCACGGCGAGCCTGGCGCCGGCAGCGCAGGCCCCGCCGACGATCATGCGAACCATTCCCTCCGCGTCGACCGCCGCGGCTCCGCGTGGGTCCGACCACGGCGTCACGATCGCATCGACCGGTGCTGGACCCGTCGCCTCGCTTCGGCGCCCGACAACCGGCACGGCGATCCTGAACCGTGGCGCCGCGCCCGCCGAAGTGCAGATTGCCATGCAGCTCATTGGATCGCCGTACGAGTACGGCGGGGACGCGCCTTCCGGCTTCGACTGCTCGGGGTTCGTCCAGTTCGTGGAGGCACAGGCGGGCCGGAACGTCCCGCGCGACGTCTTCGGCCAGTATGATGCGGGTAGTCACCCGACTGGCCCGCTCCAGCCGGGCGACCTCGTATTTTTTAAGGACACGTACGAGCAGGGGCTGTCCCACGACGGCATCTACATCGGAAATGGACAGTTCATCCACGCGGTTGACGAGAATCGCGGGGTAGCCATTTCCAGCCTGTCCGAGGACTATTACATCGACCATTGGTTTGGGTCGACGCGCCTGCAGTAACGGCCTTTCCATTCGGGACTGCCGATTCGAATTCGTCACCCCTTTTACGGCTGGTACATCGCTGGGACGGCCTTCCTCAGCCTCTTCATCCAGGCGAGCACCGGAGGCTTCACCTTCAGCATCTTCCTGCCGGCCATGGGGTCCGATCTCGGGTGGCCGAGGAGCACGATCGTCGTCGCCTCCAGCCTGAGCTCCATCACCGCGGCGCTGGTGGGGCCGCTCCTCGGGCGGATCGTCGACTGGCGCGGCCCGCGCCTCGTGCTCAGCGCGAGCGTCATTCTGATGGGCCTTGCGCTCGGGGTCTGCGGCACCGTGGAGCAGCCGTGGCAGTTCTACGCAGCCTTCGGCATCGTTGGCGGGGCCGCGCGATCTGCGCTCCAGAGTGTGATTCCCGGCGCCATGATCGCGAACTGGTTCGTTCGCCGTCGATCGGTGGCCTATGGGACCGCGGCGATGGGACCGCCGGTTGCAAACTTCGTCCTCCCACCGGTGATTGCCGCCGTCGTCGGGACCGCCGGCTGGCGAAGCGGCTGGCTCGCGCTCGCGCTCGTGTCGGTCGCGCTGGGGCTCGCCCCCGCGCTCCTCATCGTGCGACGGCGACCGGAAGACATCGGGCTTCGCCCGGACGGCGACGAGACCGATCCGAGTCAACCCGGAGACGCGGCGCCGACGCGCTTGCCGACGATTGGGGCCTCGGCGGAGGACTGGAGCGCGCGCGAGGCGATTCACAGCCGGGCGTTCTGGATGGTGGCGGCTGGCATGGCGCTCATCCTGCTTGCGCCCAACACCTCCATCGTCTTCATGTTCTCCTACCTCGGAAGCAAGGGGATGGAGCCGTCCATGGCGGCGACCGCCATCAGCACCGTGAGCGCGATGCAGGTCTTCTCACGGCTCGTGTTCTGGGCGCCCTTCACCGGACGGATTCCGAGCATTCGGTGGGTCGTCGTGCTATGGGGGTGCCTGCTCCTCTGCGCGAGCCTGCTGCTGGCGCTCGCGGAGGGCGAGATCTGGGCGTTTGTGGCGGCGGGTGTGCTCGGCCTGGGGCTCGGCGGCAACCTGGTGCTGCAGCTGCAAATCTGGCCGGAGTACTTTGGCCGCAAGGCCATCGGCTCGATCATCGGGACCGGCCAGATTCTGCAGGGCTTGAGCACCGCCGTCGTCCCGCTCCTTCTGGCCGCCCTCCTGGACCGGACCGGGAGCTACACGGCGCTCTATCTGATCGTGGCGGGGCTCGTGAGCGTCGGGCTGACGCTCCACCTGATCGTGGGAAAGCCACGCCACCCCCGCGTTAGCGTGGCGCGCGGGTAGAAGGACCGCGACCCAGTGTCCGCGCTTCGACAGGCTCAGAGCCTGCGAAGCGACGTCGTTCCGAGCCGGTAGGCCGAAGAATCTTGGAGGCCCTGTCCGCTCGTGATGAGATTCCTTCGCTTCGCTCAGGATGACAGACGCGTGTCTTCGCACGCTCTTGGCACGGACGCAGTCGCCCCGCTACCGCGCCGCGGCTGATAGCCCGCTCGCTTGGGCGATGATCGCGTCCAGATCCTGATCGAGGTCGAGCGGGTGATTCCCCAGATCGCTTTCGTTGCGCTCGCGGACGACGGCAAAAACCTCGAGTCGATTCCCTTCGGGATCGAGGAAGTAGCAGGACACCGTGTTCCCCTCGGTCACGTACGAATGGCTCACCGTGTGGTCGATGGGAACGCCCATGCGAACGAACTGGTCGTAGAAGGCCTTCACGTCCGCCGGGCTCGGGACGCGAAACGCGATGTGGGCGATGATCTTGGCGCTCCCCTCGCGCCCGCGGGCAAACGCGATCTCGTGGTCGTCGGTCTCGGGGTTCGACGTGAGAAACACGAGGCCACGCGGATCACGATGGCCCTGATGGACGGTCAGCCCGAGAACGTCGCGATAGAACGCGACCATTTTGTCCACGTCTTCGACGTGCAGGACGATGTGGCTCAGCCCCCCGACTCGCGGCATCTCAGCTCCTCCTCTCGGACCGTGCTGTTCCGGCCAATATACCGCACGACGCGGTCACGCGCTGCCGCGGACTTCCTTCAAGTAGGCGCGCGAGGCGGAGATGAGGAGCGGGATCGTGCCCCCCAGGATGAATTGGATCTTCCACTCCTTGGCCCGGGCGATCCCCGCGCTGTCGTAGGCCGTGATGCCCGACGCGAGCCCCGCCGCGTGAATGCGCTTCACGAGGCTGTCAATCACCTCCAGCACCTTCGGGTGGGACGACTCCCCAGGATAGCCGAGACTCGTGGCGAGGTCGTTGGGTCCGATGAAGACGAGGTCGACCCCCTCGACCTTTACGATCTCGTCCAGGTGATCGATCGCCTCCTGCGTCTCGAGCTGGACAGAGACGAGCATGTTGGCGTTGGCGAGACGCGTGTAGTCGCCGAGGCTCCCCAGAAGCCCGAATCCGTTTGCACGGACGCCGGCCAGGCCCCGCCTGCCGACGGGCGGGTATTTGACGGCGGAGACCACGGCGCGCGCCTGCTCCGCCGTGTTCACCATGGGGAGCTGTACACCGAGCACGCCGGTATCGAGATGACGAAGGATGTTCTGGGGCGTGTTCTCGGCGATGCGAACCACGACCGGGAGATTCACGGCGTCGGCGGCGCGAACCTGCGCCTCGAGGGTCTCCACCGACGACGGGCCATGCTCCGCGTCGACGATCACGTAGTCGAACCCGACCATACCGTAGATCTCGACGACGGCCGGAGCCGGAATCGGATGGAACGCGCCGATGATGGTCTGCCCGGACTTCAGCTTCGCCTTCAGGGGATTCTCACGCATCATAGTGGAGCACTTCCTTACGTCATCGAATGGGCGCGCGGCAGCCAACATTTTAGGGCCCGCGCTGCGCGATTACCGTCGCCGGCGGATCCGCGGGGTGACAGAGCGGTGGCGCCGACGGCAGGGCGCTGCCACGTGTTTCGCTCCACTGCACCAAAGTGCGCGAACCGGGCGCTGCGCGGGCCTCGACGACTCGGCTCGAAGCCGACCGGTTGCGCGAGGCGCCGAGTTTGCCCGGTTCTCGCGGATGGAGATCGCATGTCATCCCCCCAGGACAGCGTCGAGGGTCGCCTCCGTGAGAGTGAAGAGCGCTACCGGGCAGTCATCGAGAACGCATCCGACATGATTCAGCGCTGCCGTCCGGATGGAAGCTTCGAATTCGTCAACCACGCATGGCTTACCAAGCTCGGTTACACCCAGGAACAAGCTCGGTTACACCCAGGAAGAGGTGGAGCGGCTCCGCGTCTGGGACATCATCCATCCGGAGTCGCTCAACCGCTGTCAGCCCGTGTTCCAGCAAGCTGCCAGCGGGGCGTCCATCGAGAACGTGCGTGCGACGCTTATCTCCAAGGACGGACAGGCTATACCGGAGGGGCGAACGCGACCTCGCGTATGGTCGACGGCAGAGTCATCGCGACCCACTCGTTCGTCCGGGACCCAGCACGCCAGCGCCGAAGCTCTCCACATGGAATCGAAGTGCGGACGTCACATCTGCCAGCGCCTCTTCATACGTGTCGCCCTCGCCCACGACGACGCCCTTGACGCCGAGCGGATACGCGACGTAGCCGTCATCGTGTTTCTCGACAACAACCTTGAGCAGCTTGCGCATATTTCCCCTGAAGCCACCCTCTGCATCGTACCCATCGGAGGAACGGTCAAGCGTGGAGCAAGCCCTTGTGGCGGAGCGCGCGCTCGAGCGACGGCTGCATCTTCATCGTGCGGAACTCTTCGATGGCGAAGTCGAGGTGGCCCTGTGCCTCCGCTTGCTCCTCCGAAGACCCCTCTAACAACAGCTCGGCCAGATGAAGCCTGGTAATGGCCGCCTCTGGGCGAATTCGCGCGCGTGCGCTGACGTCGAGCGCCTGCCTGTAATACGCTAGCGCCTCGTCAGCTTCCCCCTCGAGCGCAGCGGCATCGCCGATGAGGCGGGCAATACTGAAATGGAACCCGACAGAAAAGAAGCAAATCGTTCCGGAAACCGCGCGGAGCCGGCGAGCGATCTTACGCGCCGCACTGCGATCGGCTTCGAGAGTCGCCGCCTCGAGCAGGAAGGCGAGGATCCATGCCGCTGTCTCATCCTCGTCGGCGCCGACGTCGCCAAATTTCTCGCGCAGCAAACGCGACTCATCGTGGAGCCCCAGGTATGCGAGAAGCAGAGCCCGAACGGCTTGGCCTGGCCGGCTATCGGTCCGGGCCTCATCCACTCCCTCGGGGGTCAGCCGGCCGAGCAGGAATTGCACGCGCGGTGACGGCGAAAACGGTGCGAACCCGAACTCCTCGGCTAGGGTTGCCGCGGACCGATGAGCGGCGAGGGCATCCTCCAATCGACCGTCCAAACACAAAAGGTCACATGAGACCAGTCTCGCCTGGATAACCTGCGTCGCGTCATGAATGCGATCCGCAAGCTGTGCGAACTCACCCCAGAGGGTTTCCGCCCCGGCGCGGTCCCCGCCGACGAGCAGTCGATGGCCGCCGTAGTACAAGCACTGGCCCAGATCTTGACTGCGAGCGCCATCCCGCGGCCGATCCCGAATGTCTTTTGCGATTCGGTCGACGAGCGGCCAGTCGCGCAGCGCCGACAGCCGCGAAAGAGCCCATCCGGAGGCCGCGAAGATGAGACCGTTATCCCCAAGGGACTGCGCCCGCTCCACCGCCCGACGCAGGTACTGATGCGCAGCAGCAGGGCCGGACGACGAGAGGCCCGGGATGCCCAGATACACGTCCGCGTACACGCGATCCGCAGTTCCCGTCTCTGCGTGGGCATCGGCGCGGGCTGCCCATTGTTGCATCGCGTCTCGAGACAATTCAACAGCGACCGTGCTTCCGCGGCTCTGTCGCCAGAGGGCCTCGAGCGCGATGATCGATGCGCGTGCGGCTCTCCGCGCATCAGCGCAGGTTACCGCTAGCCCAAACGCCTCCTCCGCCACAGTGGAGGCAATCCGCTGTGGCGCCTCCAGCGGCAGCATGGCCTCGGCCTGGGCCAACAGCAGGTCGCACCGCTTCTGCTTGTCGTCCGGGTCGAGCACCTCCTGCGTCCGCAGGGCTTGCTCGATGTGCTGCACCGCCTCCGCGTACGCAAACACCTGCATCGCCCGCTGCGCCGCCAGCTCCGAGTATTGCAGCGCCTTCACCAGGTCCGCCGGCTCCGTGCTCTGCGAGAAGTGCTCCGCCAGCTCCGCCGCGTGCTCCTCGATCCGCCTGCCGTAGGTCTCCTCCAACGCTCGCCCCACCTGCTGGTGCAGCCGGATCCTCCTCGGCACGAAGATCTCCTCGTACAGCGTCTGCCGAAAGAACGCGTGGGTGAACCGAAACCCCACCGAGCCCGGCGCGTGCCGCTCCTCGATCACCGCCCGACCCTGCGCCTCTTCCAGCGCCGACACCACTTCGTCCTCGCCCACGCCCGCCACCCGCTGGAGCACATCCAACCGAAACTCCCGCCCGATCACACTCGCCACCGACAGCACCTGGTTCGCCTTCTCCCCCAGCCGCGACAGCCGTTTCCCAATCACATCCCGCAGCCCCTCGGGAATGTGCTCCTCCAACGCCGCCGTCCGCTGCCAGTGCCCCTCCTCCCGCCGGACGAGCCCCTCCTCCGCCAGATACCGCAGCACCTCCTGCACGAACAGCGGGTTCCCCTCCGTCTGCCGATGCACCGCCTCCGCCAGGCTCCAGCTCACCTCCTGCCCGGCGATGGCCCCCATCATCCGATGCACCTCGTCCGCCGTCAGCCCCCGCAGCGGCACCCGCAGAAACGCCGAGCCCCGCCTCAGCTCCGCCAACGCACCGGACAGCGGGTGCGCCCGGTCCACCTCCACGTCCCGATAGTTCCCCACGATCAAGAGCCGTGCCCCGCTAAGCTGCCGCGCCAGAAACACCAGCAGGTCCAGCGTCCCCCGGTCCGCCCAGTGCAGGTCCTCCAGCACGATCAACAGCGGCTGAACGCTGCTCGCGTTCTTCAGAAATCCCGCCAGCGCCTGGTACAGCCGCCACCGGTCCTCCTCCGGGTCCGCACTGGGCGGCTTCACCTCCACCGACACCCGGTCCCGCACCTC
>DASRDP010000059.1 GCA_035652535.1 Chloroflexota bacterium | reverse complement strand
CGGTTGATCCCCGCCCCTGATTGACCCCCTCAACCCTCGGGGCTACACTCCAGGGAATCCCGTCGTACGAAAGTCCGATTCGAGGGGGGGAATCGCGCGTGGCTCAGGCGCAGATTCGCAAAGTCGATCCCTACTATGACTGGCAGGAGCGCGAGGGGATCCGCGCGGTCACCGGACTCCACATTCCGGACCTCAACGAGGTGCCCCTGGACCCCTGGCAGCGCACGGGCGGGCACGGCGCCTTCATCAACCTCGGCACCAAGCGCGGCTACAAGCGCGCGGCGTACCTCTCCGAGATCCCACCCGGAGGCGCGCTCCATCCCCAGCGCCACTGCTTCGAGGAGGTCGTCTACGTCGTCAGCGGACGCGGAGCCACGACTGTGTGGCAGGAGGGCAAGTCCAAACAGCTTATTGAGTGGGGTGCGGGAAGCCTGCTCGCTATCCCCATCAATGCCTGGTTCCAGCACTTCAACGCGTCGAACGAGCCCACCCGGCTGCTCGCCTACAACAACGCGCCTGAGGTGATGAGCCTCTTTCACAACGAGCGGTTTCTCTTCGACAACGACTTCGTGTTCGAGGATCGCTATGCCGGCGACGACGACTACTTCAGCGACGAGGGGACGCTGTACTCGGTGAAAGGCCGATCCTACCACGTCCTCGAGACCAACTTCGTGCCCGATGCCGCTAGCATCCAGCTCTACGAGTGGGCGGAGCGGGGCGCCGGCGGCCTCAACGTCATGTTCGAGATGGCCGATGGCGTCGTCCCGACCCACATCTCCCAGTTCCCCGTCGGCACCTACAAGAAAGCCCATCGCCACGGCGAGGACGTCGGGGGCGGGGCGCTCCTGCTGATCCTCCAGGGCACCGGCTTCTCCATCGTGTGGCCGCCGGGCGAGAGCGAGTTCCGAAAATTGGACTGGAAGAAGAACAGCCTGTTCGTGGCCCCCAGCTCCTGGTTCCACCAGCACTTCAACACCGGCGCAACACCCGCGCGCTACCTGGCCCTCCGTGGCGGGGGCAGCCAGAAGTACGAGACGGGTGGTGGCCAGTGGGTCGTGGACCGAAGCGTGAAGGAGGGCGGGAGCCAGATCGAATACCCCGACGAGGACCCGCGGATCCATCGGATGTTCGAGAGCGAGCTGGCGGAGCACGGGGCGGCGTGCCGAATGGGCGCGCTCTCGCCGTTCTGCACGGCAGGATAGGCGAACGCCGGCCCGACGCCCCGTCGAGCCGAGCCCTCACCGATACAGAGGAGAAACCGCATGGCGGACCTGGACGCCGCGCGAACCGTCGTCGCGCAATCCTGCCGAATCATCGGCAAAATGCAGATGACCCGCGAGCCGGCCGGCCACGTGAGCTGTCGCATTCCCGGCACCGATCGCATCCTGATCAAGGCTCGGGGCGTTGGCGAGGCGGCGCTAACGTACGTCACGCCGGACGACCTGATCATCTGCGATATGGACGGCAAGAAGGTCGAGGGGCCCGACGATCTGGCGGCCCCCAATGAGGTCTTCATTCACACGTGGATGTACCGGACGCGACCGGACGTGAACGCCGTGATCCACGTCCACCCGCCGACGGTCGTGCTCTTCACGATCTGCAACACCGAGCTGCTGCCCCTCATCGGCGCGTACGACCCCTTCGCCCTCCAGCTCGTGCTCGACGGCATCCCGCGCTACCCGCGAAGCGTCCTGATCTCCAACGATGCGCTCGGCCAGGACCTCGCCAAGGCAGTCGGCGAGAAGAACGTGTGTCTCATGCGCGGGCACGGCATTACCGCCGTCGGCGCCAGCGTCGAGGAGGCGACGATCACCGCCTGGCGGCTCAACGATCTGGCCGAGATCAATTACCGCGCTCGGCTTCTTGGCACCCCCGAGCCGATCTCGGACGAGGACATCGCGGCCTTCCGCGCCGTCGGCGCGGGCCGGGCGCGTCGCGAGCGGCCATCGGGAGCTACCCCCTATCAGAACTCGACGTGGCGCTATCTCACGCGCTGGATCGAGGAATAGCGCACCCCATGACACAGCGACCGGAGTAGCTCGTGGGCACATTTCGCATGTACACGGACTCGGTGGGCCGCGCGCGGTGGGAGCCCATCGACCTGCACGAACACCGCGCCTGGCTCGATGGGCTCGACGCCACGAGCATCCGATTCGGGATTCGGCCGCCCGGCGTGCTCCAGGATTGGCACCCGGCGCCGCAGCGCCAATTCGTCATCATCCTGTCCGGTCGCCTGGAGATCGGGTTCGAGGACGGATCGACGAAGGTGTTCGGTCCGGGCGACGCGCGCCTCGTCGAGGACGTCACTGGCCGCGGCCATACCACCATCGCGCTGGGCGACGAGCCCTGCATCACGGCCACCATCTCCCTAAAGGATCAGGGGTAGTCCTCGCGCGGATCGTCCGCGAGTCCCATCGAATTGCGGTGAAATGCCTGAATGAGCGGCGCTTTGCCCCTCGCGCCGCGCGTATCCCAATACGGGCTCCACGACGAGGACCGGCGCCACCACGCCGACGTTCACCATTGCCGCTTCCATTGCACTGGACTGCCGGGGACGCGCGTGATATATGTGGCCAATCGTCGCAAACGCACCCGGGTCGAGGAGCCGCGCGCCCGCCTTGCCACGGTGGGCCAACGGAAAGCGGCGTCGGGAAGGGCGCCATGAGTCATCGACTGTTCTTCTGCCTCGCCTGCTGTGTCATCGTCGGCTGCACATCGGCGGTGACCACGGCGCGGGACGAATCGCCGGCCGGTTCGAGACAACCACCGGAAGCGCAAAAGTCCCTCACCGTTGGCATCCTCGTGTCCGTCAAGAGCTACGGCCCGTGGGACGGGACGACCGGCGGCGGCGCGGTCGGAGTCTCCGAAATTCACACCATGGGGCTCGTATCCGAGGACCTCAACGGTCATCTGGAGCCCAGACTCGCCGCGATGCTGCCGTCGGTGGATGATGGCACCATCGTCGTCCTCCCAGACGGTCGGATGCAAACGACCTGGCGTCTTCGCCCCGGTGTCACATGGCACGATGGCGTGCCCTTCACGGCCAGCGATCTCGTCTTCAGCGGGGACGTGCTTCGTGATCCGGACATCGCAGCCACCGTCAACTCGATCATTTTGAAAGCCGACTCCGTAGAAGCCCCCGACCCGGGCACTCTCGTTATTACCTGGCACACCACGTTTTATCGGGCCCTCGACCTCATCCAGCGAGAATTCTGGCCGCTCCCCCAGCACATCCTCGCCGACCCGTATCGCGAAGACAAGCAATCGTTTCTGGGCCACCGGTACTTCACGACGGACTACGTGAACCTCGGACCGTTCCGCCTGGTGGACTTCGGTCTGGGCGAGCAGCAAGTGTTCGAGCGGTATGACGACTACTTCCTGGGGCGCCCGAAGGTCAGCCAGATCGTCATCAAGACCATCGCCAATGCCCAGGCGCTCGTTGCCGCGCTGAAGGCCGGTGCGCTGGACATCGTCGCCGAAAAGACCCTCCCGGGTGACATGGCCGCCGAGCTGCGCGACGAATACCGCGACAATGGCGAGGGCGAGCTACGCTCGCGGCAGGACAACTGGCTCTACGGCGCCTTTCAGCTCGGCGCCCAGTGGGCGAGGCCGGAAGGTTTCGCCCAGGACGTCCGCGTTCGACGCGCCCTCTTCGCCGCCATCGACCGCGACGCCATCCGCGACGCAATGCTTCCCGGATTCCCGGATACCAGTGGCGACTCGTTTATGCCGCGATCCGATCCACGCTTCGCCGCCGTCGGCGAGCCGTTTGCCCAGTACCGGTACGACACGCTGGCAGCCGCGCAGGAGCTCGCGGCGGCCGGCTGGCGGCGCGGATCCGATGGCCATCTCCTGGGCGCCGATGGGCGGCAGGTGCAGATCGAGGTGATCGCCGCAAATGACACCTGGGCAAAAGAGGTCGCGCTCGTCGCCGACTACTGGCGCCAGATCGGCCTCGATGTCACCGAAAATATCCCCTCCCGCGCGGTCGCCAGGGACGACGAGCGCATGGCCGCGTTCTCGGGGCTTATCCTCCGCGCGCGCGGCTCCGCAGACGGCATCTTCGTGTCCTTCGACAGTCGCCTCCAGGCGGGGCCGCAGAATCGTTGGAGCGGGGCCAATCTGGAGCACTATGTGAATCCGGCGATGGACCAGCTCATCGACACCCTCTACAGCCAGATCGATGAGCGCCAGCAGGGTGCCACGCTCAAGCAGATGGGCGAGGTCCTCGCCACGGACCTGCCCGCGCTGCCCCTCTACTATCGGCCAACCTTCACCGCGGTTCGCAAAGGCGTCCGGGCACTCGCGGAGTTCGGCGCGACGCGCGATCCCGGGGCGATGTCCAAAGCGGCGCACCTATGGGACCGCGACTGACGGCTACATGAAAGGCGGTCTGCAATGACGAGTGTGGCTGAGAACGAGATCCTGACCCGATGTGGCCCGGGAACACCGATGGGCGACCTGATGCGCCAGTACTGGATCCCGGTCGCTCGCTCGGACGAGCTGCCCGAGCCGGATTGTCCACCCGTGCGGATCCGCATTCTGAACGAAAACTTGATCGCGTTCCGCACCACGTCCGGTCAGGTCGGCTTGATCGAAGACGCGTGCCCCCACCGGGGCGCGTCCCTCTTTTTCGGGCGAAACGAGGAGAATGGCATTCGCTGCGTGTACCACGGCTGGAAGTTCGACGTCAGCGGTCGATGTGTCGACATGATGAACGAGCCCGAGGCCGCGAGCTTTATGCATCGCGTGCGAGCCGTCACCTACCCAACCCAGGAGCGCGCTGGGTGCGTTTGGGCATACCTCGGACCCCGCGAGACGCCGCCTCCCCTCCCCATGCTCGAAGCGAGCCTCGAGCTTGCGGGCGTGCAGCGGGTCAATCTCTGCCTGAACGAATACAACTGGCTTCAGGCGATGGAGAACAACCTGGACACCTCCCACAACGCGGTCCTCCACCACGGCGCCATCACCGTGGAGGTGGCTAGCGCTCCCGACTACCCGAACCCCGCCATGAAGTACATGGTGGCCGACCGCGCGCCGCGGTTCCACGTCCGGGACACCGAGTTCGGCGTGACCTACGGCGCGTGCCGGGCGGCCGAGGAGGGCCGGACCTACTGGCGCACGATGCACTGGCTGTGGCCCTTTTACACCATGTCGCCGACCTTCAAGCTGGGGACCAGGAACGAAGTCGTGGCGACGGTACCCGTCGACGACTATCACAACATGCAGTTCACGTTCAATCGGGCCCTCGGCGGGGAGCAGCGGCAATTTCCGGGAGACCGGACCCTCCCCAACTCGACCGATTGGCTGGGCCGCTTCCGGAACGCCCTCGACCCGACGACCGACTTCGGAATCGATCGCGAGCTTCAACGCCGAAAGCCGCCGGACGGATCAGGGTTCACCGGTATTCGTGGCGGCGTCCCACCGCAAGACGAGGCCATGAAGTGGAGCCAGGGGCGAGCGGCCGGCAACGGCATCGTCGACCGTTCTCGCGAGCACCTGGGGAGCACCGACGCCGCCATCATCCGCGTGCGCCATCGCCTGATCGAGGCGGCGAAGGCGCTCCGCGAGACGGGCGCAACGCCGCCATGCGTTGACGCACCGCAGGCGTACCGCCAGCGTTCGGGGTGGCTCGTCCTTCCGGACGGGGTGGACTATTGGGAGGGCGCGCGCGAGCTGCGGGAAGGCTTTCTTCGCGAGCAAGAGGACCAGGCGGTTGGCAGCCCGGCCCGGTAACCGCGGCACGCAGTCGTCACAGCGCGCGCCCAACCATCCGCACCAGGGCCGACTACGAGACCGACAATAGCGCGAGCGGGCGCTGGCCGACGACCTCGCCACCTCGCTCGGTCACGATAACGGATCCGCCCCAGGCCACGGTCCGGTCCAGATCCTTCACGGAGACATCCGGCTTCCAGACGACCACCGCGCCCCGTTCGAAGGTCAGGTTGCGAAGGGCAAGCGGTAATCGATCCAGCGTCGAAGAGGGTGAGACGCGCGGCCCATCCTCGCCGAAGCCCCCGCCCTTCAGCATCGGCCGCGTCTCCAGCTTCGAGTCGAGTCGACGGGCAGCGGCGAACTCCGTCGTGCACGCGATCAGCTCTCCCACCGTCACACCCGGCCTCAAAAGCGCGCGGGTTGCTTCAAACATCTCCGCCAGAACGTCCGCTGCCCGCCTGAGTGGCTCTGGAATCGGGCCAAGGACCAGATGCTGCTCCTCCTGGGTCGACTGTGCGCCCCATGGCGCCTCCGTTTGTGCCGCGATATAGTCTCCGGCCTCAAGTACTCTGCCAATGGGGGGTTTCGTCACCCGGCCGCCCGGCGGCTGACCTCTCGCGGCGATCTCGAGGGCGAACAACGGCTCGTCAGACCCGAGCGATCGCATTCGGTCCATGACGGCGCCGTGCAGCGCGTCGCCATCCGCCCCTGGTCGCGCCAAGTTCGCGAAGGTGGCGATCCCCGCCTCCCCGATGGCGACCACGCGACGCAGACACGCCAGCTCCTCATCACTCTTCACCCAGCGGGCGAGCCCCACGACATCCGTCGCGTCCTCGAATTGCGCGTTCGGGAGCAGCGTGCGCACCTCTTC